>JAABPT010000484.1 GCA_011391855.1 Burkholderiales bacterium | reverse complement strand
CCCCGTCGGCCCGCTGCGGCTGGACTGGGCCTGGGGCCGCGAAGTGAGCGACTGGCGGCTGCACTTCAGCGTCGGCATCGCCTTCTAGCCAGGCCATGGCTGCCGACTCAAGCTCTCCCCCCGCCACGCCAGCCGAATCCGCGCCGGCGCCGGCGCCTGCGCCTGCACCGGCCACGCCGGGCCGCAGCCGGTGGTGGCCGCTGTGGCTGTCGCTGGGCTTGGTCTGCGCCGTGCTGTTGCTGCTGGCGGGTGGGGTGACCTGGCTGCTCACCACCGAAGGCGGCAGCCGCTGGCTGCTGGAGCGCACGCGCGCGGTGCAGGCCACGGGATTCCGTGGTGCCCTGCTGGGCGACCACTGGCATGCCGATCGCGTGCGCATCACCTGGGCCGGCGGCCAGGCCTCGCTGACGCTCGAAGACCTGCGCGCCGACGGCCTGGCCTGGCATTGGCGGCCGCACCCGCAGGCTTGGCTGGGCGTGGACGTGGCGCAGTTTGCCGCCCGCCGCGTGACCGTGGTCAGCGGCCCGCCAGGCGACCGGCCGCTGCCGGTGCCGCTGAGCATTGCCTGGCCGGTGCAGGTGGTGGTGGCGGCAGCGCGGGCGGATGAGCTGATCGTCGACGACCTGGCGCCACTGCGCCGCCTGGAACTGCAGGATCTGGTGCTCGACGCTCAACCCGGCGCCGAACATCGGGTGGCGCGGGCCAGCGTCGACTGGCAGGGCACGACCCTGGCCGCCAGCGCGCGCATCGGCAACCAGGCGCCACTGCCGCTGGCTCTGGAAGGCACGGCAGCGCCCACGAACGGTGGCGACACCCCGCCCTGGGCGGCCGTCTTTCGCGCCCAGGGCACGGCGGCATTGTTCGACGTCGAAGCCACCCTGCGCGGCGTGCCGCGCGGGCCGCACGCCGCACCCACCCTGGACGTGCGCGCCCGGCTGCAACTGCTGGAGGCCTGGCCGCTGGCCGGCTTGAGCCTGCAGACCACCACGCTGGACCTGGCGGCGCTGTCGCCCCAGGCGCCGCAGACGCGCCTGAGCGGCAGCGCCGAACTAGCCAGCAGCGCCCGCAACGAACCGCTGCGCGCCACGGTGGACCTGCAGAACACCTTGCCCGGCCGCTGGAACGAGCGCCGGCTGCCGCTGCGCAGCGTCACGCTGCAGGCCCTGGGCACGCTGGCGCAGCCCGACCGGCTGGAGATCACGCGCTTCGATGTCGCGCTGGCCGACGCCACCGGCAGCGCAGGCCGCTGGAGCGGCAGTGCCTTGTGGGCCGGCACGGAACTGACCCTGGACACCCGGCTGGCGGCCGTCTCGCCGCAGCGCCTGGACAGCCGCGCTGCCGCGATGAAACTCAGCGGGCCGCTGTCGGTGAAGGTGAGCGGCCTGCCGTCGCCAGACGCTGCTGCGCCGGCCCCCGGCGAAACGCGCAGCCCACCGTCGGTGGCGTGGAAGCTCGACCTCACCGGCGAGGTGGCAGGCGCACCGAAGGCGGTGCGCCTGGCCATGGAAGGCAGCGCCAGCGATCAGCGGGTGGAACTGCGCCGGGTCCACGCCCAGGCCGGTGCCGCCAATGCCGACCTGCGCGCCACGCTGCAGCGCACCGGCCGCAACGACTGGCAGTTGCAGACCGCCGGCAGCCTGGTGGACTTCAACCCCGTGCCCTGGTGGCCAGGCGAGGCCGGGACGGCCTGGCGGCAGGGACCGCACCGCCTTTCCGCGCAGTGGGACCTGGGCGTGCGACTGCCCGCCAACGCCGCCAGCCTGCCCCTGCCGGCGCTGGCACAACGCCTGGCCGGCAATGGCAGTCTGCGCATCCAGGACTCGGTGCTCGCGGGCGTTCCCTTGTCCGCTGTCGCCACCTTGAACTACGCCGCGGCGGTGGCGCCGGACCGTGCGTCGCTGCTTGTGGAAGCGCTGCTGGGTGGCAACCAGATCACGCTGCAGGCCCGCGGCGACCCCGCGGGCAGCGGCCAGGCCGACCGCCTGCAGGTCGAGGTCCACGCCACCCAGCTGGCCTCGCTGACCCCGCTGCTGCGGCTGGCGCCCGCGCTGGCGGACTGGCTGCCGCTGGGCGGCAGTGCGGTGGCGACGCTGACCGCCCACGGCCGCTGGCCGCAGGTGCGCACCGAAGGCAATGCCCGCGTGGAGCAATTGCGCGCCGGCCCGCTGGCGCTCAAGCTTGGCGACGCGAGCTGGCGCATGGACATGGCCGGCGCGCAAGCGCTGGCGCTGCAGGTCGACCTGGTTGCGCTGCAGTGGGGCCGCCTGCAGGCCGACCGCTTGCGCGCCAGCCTCGGCGGCACGCTGGCCGACCACCGCATGGAGGTCACCGCGACGCTGCCGCTGGCACCGCCGGAGGTGGCCGAACGTGTGCTTGGCGTGGCGGCGAAATCGGGCACGCAGGCGCTGCTGCTGGCCCAGGGTTCGTGGCAGGCCGACCCCGCCGGCGGCGGCCGCTGGGGGGCACGCGTCGAGCAGCTGCGCATCGAAGCCCTGGACCGCAGCGCCGCCGCGGCCACGCCGGGCCAGACCTGGGCCGAGATGCGCGACCTGCGGGTCGAGCTCACGCTGGGTGCCGACTTCGCCTTCCAGGCGCTGCGCGCCGACCCGGGCCGTTTGCGACTGGCCGACACCGTGACGCTGCGCTGGGACGAGGTGCGCGTGGACCTGCGCAATGAGCTGCCGCAAATCGAACTGCATGCCGACATCGAACCCTTTGCGTTGGCGCCGCTGCTGGCCCGCCTGCAGCCGAACGTGGGCTGGCAGGGTGACCTGACCCTGGCGGCACGCGTGGACATCCGCGCCGGCGAGCGCTTCAACGCCGACCTGGTGTTCGAGCGCCGCGACGGTGACCTGCACCTGGCCAGCGCCAGCGGCACGCAATTGCTGGGGCTGACCGAATTGCGCCTGGCGCTCAGCGCGCACGACGGCCTGTGGACCTTCACGCCCGCGCTCAAGGGCCGCAGCCTGGGCGAGATCGGCGGCCAATTGCAGGTGCTGACCGGGCCCCAGAGGCGCTGGCCGCACGCCGACGCCGCGCTCAGCGGCAGTGCCCAGGCCTTCGTCGCCGACCTCGGCATCTGGAGCGCGTGGGTGCCGCCGGGCTGGCGCCTGGCCGGCGAACTGCGCAGCACGGCCACGCTGGGCGGCACCTTCGGCGACCCGCGTTTCACCGGCGCGCTCAGCGGCAGCCGCCTGGGTGTGCGCAACCTGCTGCAGGGCGTGAACGTGACCGACGGCGAGGTGGCCGTGCGCCTGGCGGGCGACAACGCGCAGATCGACCGTTTCACGCTGCGCGGCGGCGACGGCCGGATCACCGTCACGGGGGGCGCCACGCTGGGCCGCGCGCCCCAGGCCCGGGTGCAACTGGTGGCCGAACGCTTCCGCGTGCTCGGGCGCGTGGACCGGCGCGTCATCGCCAGCGGCCAGGCCGAACTCGTGCTGCAGGCGGATCAGGCGCGGCTGGACGGTGCCTTCAAGGTCGACGAAGGGCTGTTCGACATCAGCCGCGCCGACGCGCCGACGCTGGACAGCGACGTGACGGTGCGCCGCAACGGCGACGAGGACTTCGGCGCCGCCGAAGCCGCGGCGCAGCGGCCGTCACGCAATTTCGCGCTCGGCCTGGACATCGACCTGGGCGAGCAATTGCAGTTGCGCGGCCGCGGCCTGGACACGCTCCTGCGCGGACAACTGCGCCTGACCACGCCCGGCGGCCGGCTGGCCATCAACGGCACCATCAGCACCGAAAGCGGCACTTACGCCGCCTACGGACAGAAGCTGGACATCGACCGAGGCATCGTGGCTTTCTCCGGCCCGCCCGACAACCCGCGGCTGGACGTGCTGGCGCTGCGCCCCAATATCGACCTGCGCGTGGGCGTGGCCATCACCGGCAATGTGCTGACACCGCGCGTGCGCCTGTATTCCCAGCCGGAGATGAGCGACAACGAAAAACTCTCCTGGCTGCTGCTGGGGCGCGAACCCGACGGCCTGGACCGCGCCGACACCGCGCTGCTGCAGCGCGCCGCGGTGGCGCTGCTGGCGGGCGAAGGCGAAGCGCCCACCGACGCGCTCTTGCGCAGCCTGGGCATCGACGAGATTTCGCTGCGTCAGGGCGACGGCGACACGCGCGAGACCGTGGTCTCGTTGGGCAAGCAACTCTCGCGGCGCTGGTACGTGGGCTACGAACGCGGCGTCAACGCCACCACCGGCACCTGGCAGCTGATCTACCGCATCGCCCAGCGCTTCACGCTGCGCGCGCAAAGCGGCGAAGACAACTCGCTGGACGTGATCTGGGTCTGGCGCGTGCAGGAAACGCCGGCCGACGCCGGCATGAGAAAATCCACCGTCATCCCGCCGTAGTTCAACGGATAGAACGGGCGCCTCCTAAGCGCCAGATGTGGGTTCGATTCCCGCCGGGGGGGCCAAACGCCAGGGCCCGAAGAGCCAGGGCCCGCCAGAAAGCGGACTGGCAGTCAGGCGCATGGCTGCGGCAACCGGCGGGCGCCATGCAGAAACCGACTGCACGAGCGGCCCTGGCGCCGCCCCCCGCCCTCACGGCAGACCGACCACGCGCCTGAAGGCCTGGAACAGGGTCTCGTCGTGCAGTTCCATGCGCTGCTGGTCGTTGAACTCCCGCAGCCGCTGCAGTTCACGCACGATGGCCGGCGCGAAGCCGCGGCGACCACCGCGGCGGTCCTGCAGCAGGTCTTCCAGCACCTGCCGGCTCAAGTCCAGGTCGCTCCAGCACCAAGCCATGCGGTTGGCCACGCGCGGATAGGCCATGCACAGCCGCAGTGGGCGCCGTCGCGGCGGCAGCCGACGCAGCCATTGGCGCGCCGTGCCAGTGAGCGCGCGGTCGCACTCGCGCTCCGGGCGCCGCGCGCGCAGCCAGCGTTCGCGCTCCGCCTCAGCCTCGGCATGGGGCTGCAGTCGTTTCAGCACCTCGAGCATGGTCGTCCCCTTCGTCACGAGCGGCCACGCCGCCCAAGGGGACTTCGGCAGCCGGCCGCGTGGACTGAAGGGGGTGCGCGAAGGTCGAGCGTGAAGGCCGCACGTGAAGACCGTGCGCCCTCTGCGGATTTCAGTCGGCCGGCGCGCGCAGCGCACGGCTGAGCATCACCACCGGGATCAGGCCCACGGCCACGATGGCCAGCGAAGGCAGCGCGGCCTCGGCCAGCCGTTCATCGCGGGCAAAGTTGTAGGCCACCACGGCCAGCGTGTCGCTGCCGAATGGGCGCAGCACCAGCGTGGCCGGCAGCTCCTTCATGACGTCGACGAAGACCAGCAGCGCCGCCGCCAGCGCCGAGCGCTTCAGCAACGGCAGGTGCAATTCGGTGAACAGCCGCCGCGTCGAACCGCCGAGCATGCGCGCGGTCTCGTCGACCGACATCGGCACCCGCGCATAACCCGCCTCCACCGACTGCAGCGCCACCGCGGAGAAGCGCACCAGGTAGGCGTAGAGCAGTCCGAACAGCGTGCCGGTGACGAGCGCCGCAGCGCCCCCTTGCGGCCAGCGCTCCTGCAGCCAGCCCACCGGCAGCAGGATGCCCACCGCGATCACCGCGCCCGGCACCGCATAACCCAGCGACAACACGCGTGCCGCTGGCCGCAGCAGCCCGCCCTGGCGCTGGCGCAGCGCAAAACCCAGAGCCAGCGCCAGCACCGTGGCCGCTACCGCCGCCAGCCCGGCGAGCTGGAAGCTGGACGCCGCCCATTGGGCAAAGCGGGCCAGCGGCAGGCCGAGTTCCGACTGCGCCGCCTCCTGCCACAGCATGCGCCCCAGCCACGCCACCGGCAGCACGAAGCCCAGCAGCACCGGCAACCCGCACAACACCCAGGCCGCTGCCGCGGCTGCGCCGTGCAGCACCAGCGGCCGCGCCTCGGCCGACTGTGCCGACCCGCCCCGGCTGGCCACGAAGCGCATGCGGCGCTGCGCCGTGCGTTCCGCCGCCAGCAGCGCCGCCACCACCAGCAGCAGCACGGCCGCCAGTTGCGCCGCGGCGGTGCGGTCGCCCAGCACCAGCCAGGCCTTGTAGATGCCGGTGCTGAAGGTGGCGAGGCCGAAATAGGCGCCCACGCCGTAGTCGGCCAGCGTTTCCATGAGCGCCAGCGCGGCGCCGGCGGCGATGGCCGGGCGCGCCATCGGCAGCGCCACTTCCAGCACCCGGCGGCGCATCGGCGCGCCCAGCAGCCGCGCCGCTTCCATCATGCGCACCGCGCGGTCGCCCAAGGCGGCCCGCGCCAGCAGGTAGACGTATGGGTACAGACACAGCACGAACAGCACCACCGCGCCGGGCAGGCTGCGCACGTCGGGCCACAGCGGCTGGCGGCTCCCCAGCATTTCGCGCAGGCCGGCTTGCAACGGGCTGCCGTACTGCAGCGCGTCGGTCCAGGCATAGGCCAGCACGTAGGCGGGCATGGCCAGCGGCAGCAACAGCGCCCATTCGAAGACCCGGCGGCCGGGAAATTCAAACAGCGTCACCGCTGCCGCCGTGGCCGAGCCGAGCAGGACCACCCCCAGGCCGACGCCGGCGGCCAACAGCACCGACTGCAGTGCATATTCGGGCAGCACGGTCTGCCACTGATGGCGCAGCACGGCCAGTGCTGCCGGGTCCAGCGTCAGCCAGGCACCCAGCACGCCCAGCACCGGCAGCGCCAGCAGCAAGCAGACGGCAGTCAGCAGGTGGCGCATGGCGCGGTAGGGCGGAGAGGGTGGAATGGGCTGAGAATGCGAACCATACTCATTTCTTACCCAACGATTATCATCGAGCCATGTTCATAAGCCTTGGATCGGTGTCCGTTCGCTATGCCCGCTCCAGCAGCGGCCGCGCTGCGGTGGAAGGCGTTTCGCTGAGTCTGGCGGCCGGCAAGATCGGCGTGCTGATCGGGCCCTCGGGATGCGGCAAGACCTCGCTGCTGCGCGCCGTGGCCGGGCTGGAGCGCTGCGCCGCCGGGCGCGTGACGATGGGCGGAGAGACCCTTTCGGACGCCGGCCGCGGCCTGCACCTGGCGCCCGAGCAGCGTCGCATCGGCATGGTGTTCCAGGACTACGCGCTCTTTCCGCATCTGAGCGTGGCCGACAACGTGGCCTTCGGCGTGGCCGGGCTGGAGCGCGCGGCACGTCACAAGCGCGTGCAGCAGATGCTGGACCTGGTGGGCCTGGCCCACGCCGCCAAGCGCGCGCCGCACGAACTTTCCGGCGGCCAGCAGCAGCGCGTGGCGCTGGCGCGCGCGCTGGCGCCGGCACCGAAGCTGCTGCTGCTGGACGAACCCTTCTCCAGCCTCGACGTCGACCTGCGCGAACGCCTGGCGCAGGAGGTGCGGGTGATCCTGAAGGAAAGCGGCACCACGGCGCTGCTGGTCACGCACGACCAGTTGGAGGCCTTTGCCGTGGGCGACGTCATCGGCGTCATGCACAAGGGCCGGCTGGAGCAGTGGGACGACGCCTACACGCTGTACCACCGCCCGGCCTCGCGCTTCGTGGCCCAGTTCATCGGCCACGGCGTCTTCGCACCGGCTCAGATCGTGGCCTGCGCCAGCGGCCCCTGCGTGCACACGCCGCTGGGCGAATTGCACGACATGGCCGGCTGCCCGCTGCCCGAGGCCTTTCCCCACGGCGAGTGCGACGTGCTGCTGCGCGCCGACGATATCGTGCACGACGACGCTTCCCCGGTGCGCGCGCTGATCGAGCGCAAGGCCTTCCGCGGCAGCGAATTCCTGCTCACGCTGAGGCTTTCCAGCGGCGAACGCGTGCTGGCCCACGTGCCTTCGCACCACGACCACGAGGTCGGCGAGTGGATCGGCATCCGCGCCGAGGTCGACCACGTGGTCACCTTTGCCCGCGAAGCCGACCGGGCTTGAGCGCGCAACGGTCGCCGATGCCCAAACCCGCACATTCGCGGGGTGCAACTTTCCGGGCCCGCCGCTGTCGAAAACGCAGCCCGGTCCTATACTGACCGATCGTCATTGCTTTGTTGCTCGAAAGGCGTCTCCAACATGGGTGCCAAATTGAAGGTGGCCGGAATCCTGGCCGTGGGCGTAGTGGCCGGAGCGTTGACCACCATGCAGTTGCAGGCCGTGGCGCGCAGTTCGTTGGCGCCCTTGCCGCTGGAAGAAGTGCAGCAACTGGCCGCCGTGTTCGACCGCGTGAAGAGCGAATATGTCGAGCCGGTGGACGAAAAGAAACTGATTTCCGACGCCATTGCCGGCATGGTGGCGGGCCTGGACCCGCATTCACAGTATCTCGACAAGAAGACCTGGAAGGAATTCCGCGAAAGCACCGGCGGCAAATTCGTCGGCATCGGCATCGAGATGGGCATGGAAGACGGCCTGGTGAAGGTGGTCTCGCCCATCGAAGGCTCTCCCGCCTTCCGCGCCGGCCTGAAGCCCGGTGACTTCATCACCCGCATCGACGACACCCCGGTCAAGGGCATGACGGTCGACCAGGCGGTGAAGCGCATGCGCGGCGACCCCAACACCAAGGTCATCCTCACCGTCTTCCGCAAGTCCGAAAGCCGCAGCTTCCCGGTGACGATCATCCGTGAAGAGATCCGCATGCAGAGCGTGCGCGCCAAGATGGCCGAACCCGGTTACGGCTGGCTGCGCGTGAGCCAGTTCCAGGACCGCACGGTGGACGACTTCGTGAAGAAGATCGAAGAGCTGTACAAGCAGGACCCCAACCTGAAGGGCCTGGTGCTCGACCTGCGCAACGACCCCGGTGGCCTGCTCGACGGCGCGGTGGCCCTTTCGGCGGCGTTCCTGCCGACCGACGTGGTGGTGGTCACCACCAACGGCCAGTTGCCCGAGTCGCGTGCCACCTTCCGCGCCAACCCCGAGTACTACGCGCGCCGCGGCGGCCCCGACCCGCTGCGCCGCCTGCCCGCAGCGCTGAAGACCGTGCCGCTGGTGGTGCTGGTCAACGAGGGGTCGGCCTCGGCCAGCGAAATCGTGGCCGGCGCGCTGCAGGACCACAAGCGCGCCACCATCATGGGCGCGCAGACTTTCGGCAAGGGCTCGGTGCAGACCATCCGTCCGCTGCCGGCCGACACCGCGCTGAAGATCACCACGGCGCGCTACTTCACGCCCAACGGGCGCAGCATCCAGGCCAAGGGCATCGAGCCCGACGTGTGGCTGGACGAAACGGCCGAAGGCAACGTCTTCGCCGCGTTGCGCATGCGCGAGGCCGACCTCGACAAGCACCTGCAAGGCGCCGACGAGGCCAAGGACCCCGTGCGCGAAAAGGCGCGCGAGGAAGCTAGAGCCAAGCTCGAGGACCAGCTGGCCAAGACCAAGGAGCCGGTCAAGCCGCTGCCCGAATTCGGCACCCCGGAGGACTTCCCGCTGCAGCAGGCGCTGAACCAGTTGCGCGGCAAGCCGGTGGTGGCAAGCAAGAATGTCGAGCGCCGCGCCGAGGCGCCGGCAGCCAGCAGCACCAAGTAGGCACCAAGTAGGCCCCGGCAGGCACCCCCCACGAGCCCGCCCCCAGGCGGGCTCTCTTTCTTGGACGCCCGATGGACGACCGGCAACTGCTGCGCTACGCGCGCCATCTGATGCTCGACGAGATCGGCGTCGAGGGCCAGCAGCGCCTGCTGCAGTCGCACGCGCTCGTCATCGGCGCCGGCGGGCTGGGCTCGCCGGTGGCGATCTACCTGGGCTCCGCCGGCGTCGGCCGCATGACGGTGGTCGACCACGACGACGTGGACCTGACCAACCTGCAGCGCCAGATCGCGCACAACCTGTCGCGCGTGGGCCTGCCCAAGGCCGACTCGGTGCGCGCCACGGTGGCGGCGATCAACCCCGACGTGCAGGTGCACGCGCTGGCGCGCCGCGCCGACGCCGCGCTGCTGGACGAATGGGTGCCGCAGGCCGACGTGGTGCTGGACTGCACCGACAACTTCACCACCCGCCACGCCATCAACGCCGCCTGCGTGCGCCACGGCAAGCCGCTGGTGTCGGGCGCGGCGATCGGCTTCGACGGCCAGGTGTCGGTCTACGACTCGCGCCGGGGCGACGCACCGTGCTATGCCTGTCTGTTCCCGCCCGAAGTGGAATACGACGAGGTGGCCTGCGCCACGATGGGCGTGTTCGCGCCGCTGGTCGGCATCATCGGCTGCGTGCAGGCGGCCGAGGCGCTGAAACTGCTGGCCGGCGTGGGCCGAACGCTCGCCGGCCGGCTGCTCATGCTCGACGGCCGTGCCATGGAGTGGCATGAAGTGAAGACGCCGCGCAACGCGGCCTGCCCGGTGTGCGGGCCGCGCGGCAGCGCGCCTTCAGCGCCTTCTGCGCCTTCTGCGCCGTCTTGAGCGTCGACCAAAGCGCCGACTTAAACGCTGGTGCCTGCGGCGATCGCCTGCGCAAT
>JAABPT010000483.1 GCA_011391855.1 Burkholderiales bacterium | reverse complement strand
CCTTGGGGTCGATGGCCATCAACTCCATGGCCGCGATCTGCTCGCCGGCCTTCATGAGGCCGATCTCGGCGGTGAGCGAGGTACCCGCACGGCCCGCGAACAGCAGCCCCGTGACCACCGGCCCGAGTTCACGCACCAGCGCCAGGTTGACGATCAGGCCCAGGCTCTCGGCGGCGCCATAGGTCACCAGCGCGTAGTACATCTGCAGCGCCAGCACGAAACCCACCGCCAGCCCCGAGGCCAGGATGATGACCAGCGAGCGGTTGCCGATGGCGTGCACCTGCGCCACCACCAGGCCGAAGCGGCGCAGCGACGCCGGCACGGCGCGCAGCAGGTCCAGGAAGAAGAAGGCCGCATGGCCCCAGCCGCGGAACTGCTCCAGCGCCACGGCGCCCAGGCGTGCGAGCCATTCCGTCATACGTTCACGCCGAAGTCGGCGCCGATCTCGGGGGCGGGGTAGTGGAACTTCACCGGTCCGTCGGGTTCACCGCGCACGAACTGGCGCGTCTCGGGGTCGGTGGAGTCCATCAATTCGGCCGGCGTGCCCTGCGCCACGATGCGGCCGCCGGTGGCCAGCAGGATCACGTGGTCGCTGATGGCCATGCATTCGGGCACGTCGTGGCTGACCACCAGCGAGGTGGAGCCTGTCACGTCGTTGAGCGTGCGGATGAGCTTGGCCGCCACGCCCATGGAGATGAGGTCCAGGCCGGCGAAGGGCTCGTCGTACATGATGAGCTCGGGGTCCAGCGCAATGGCCCGCGCCAGCGCGATGCGCCGCGCCATGCCGCCGGAGACTTCGCTGATGCGCAGGGCTGCCGCACCGCGCAGGCCCACGGCGTTGAGCTTCATCAGCACGATGTCGCGGATCATGGCCTCGGGCAGCGTGGTGTGCTCGCGCAGCGGAAAGGCCACGTTTTCGAATACCGAGAGATCGGTGAACAGCGCGCCGAACTGGAACAGCATGCCCAGGCGGCGGCGCAGCCGGTACAGGCGCTCACGGTTGCGGACATTGACCACCTCGCCGTCGAAGACCACGCGGCCCTTGTCGGCGGCGTGCACACCGCCGATGAGCCGCAACAGCGTGGTCTTGCCGCAGCCTGACCCGCCCAGGATGGAGGTGACCTTGCCACGCTGGAAGTTCAGCGAAATGTCACTCAGGATCGGACGACTGACGTCGTAGCCGAAGGTGACGTGGTCGATCTCGATGAAGGTTTCTGAGGTCAAGCGATTGCCGCTCCGGGCGCGCGTGGCGCCACGGGGAGCCTTGCTGAAGAGCGCCGGATTCTCTCATGCACAGGGCAAACCCGTATGCGCGGGCCGGCCCTGGCCATGTGAAGACTTCTTGCCGCGCAGCGTCGCGGCTTGACGCACTCAACGCGGCAGCGTGCTCGTCCCCATCAAGGCTTCGTCCACCGCGCGCGCCGCCTGCCGGCCTTCGCGAATGGCCCACACCACCAGGCTCTGGCCGCGCCGCATGTCGCCGGCGGCAAAGACCTTGTCGACGTTGGTGCGGTAGCCGCCCTGCGCCTCGGTGTGCGCCTTGGCGTTGCCGCGCACGTCGCGCGCCACGCCGAAAGCGTCCAGCACGCTGGCCACCGGCGCCGTGAAGCCCATCGCCAGCAGCACGAGGTCGGCCTTGACTTCCTTCTCGGTGCCGGGAAGCTCGACCATCTTGCCGCCTTGCCATTCCACGTGCACGGTTTTCAGCGCCACGACGCGGCCCTTGTCCTTGCCCGTGCCGGCAATGAATTCCTTGGTGGCGATGGCGAATTCGCGCTGGCAGCCTTCCTCGTGGCTGGAGCTGGTGCGCAGCTTGGTCGGCCAGTAGGGCCAGGTCAGCGGCTTGTTCTCCTGTTCGGGCGGCATCGGCAACAGCTCGAACTGCGTCACGCTGGCCGCGCCGTGGCGGTTGCTGGTGCCGACGCAGTCGCTGCCGGTGTCGCCGCCGCCGATGACGACGACATGCTTGCCGGTGGCCTTGATCTGGCCCTTGACCTTGTCGCCGGCCACCACCTTGTTCTGCTGCGGCAGGAACTCCATGGCGAAGTGCACGCCTTCGAGGTCGCGCCCGGGCACCGGCAGGTCGCGCGAGATCTCGGAGCCGCCGGTCAGCAGCACGGCGTCAAACTCGGCCTTGAGCTGTTCCGGGCTGATCGTCTGCGCGGCGTCGTTGGTGACCTTGCTGCCAGGCCCTTCGGTCGGCATGGCGCCGACCAGCACGCCGGTGCGGAAGACCACGCCCTCGGCTTGCATCTGTGCGACGCGGCGGTCGATGTGCGTCTTCTCCATCTTGAAGTCGGGGATGCCGTAGCGCAGCAGGCCGCCGAGGCGGCTGTTCTTTTCGAACACTGTCACGTCGTGGCCAGCGCGCGCCAGTTGCTGCGCGGCGGCCAGTCCGGCCGGCCCGCTGCCCACCACCGCCACCTTCTTCCCGGTCTTCAGCGCGGCGGGGGCCGGTGTCACCCAGCCTTCGGCCCAGGCCCGGTCGATGATCGCGTGCTCGATGCTCTTGATGCCCACGGGGTCGTCGTTCACGTTGAGCGTGCACGCCGCCTCGCACGGCGCGGGGCAGACGCGGCCAGTGAATTCGGGGAAATTGTTGGTGGAGTGCAGCACCTCGATGGCGCTCGCCCAGTCGCCGCGGTACACGAGGTCGTTGAAGTCCGGAATGATGTTGTTGACCGGGCAGCCGCTGTTGCAGAACGGCGTGCCGCAGTCCATGCAGCGCGCACCCTGCACCTTGGCCTTGTCCTCGGCCAGTGTGATGACGAATTCCTTCCACGTCTTCAGCCGCTCGGGAACGGGCTCGTAGCCCTCTTCCAGACGCTCGAACTCCATGAATCCCGTGACCTTGCCCATCTCTCGTGTCCTTGTGCTCTGGGTTTGAGGCGTGCTTACTTGGCCGCCACGCTGGCCGCGCTGGTCATGGCCTTGCCCGTGGCGGCGGCGGCCTCGGCTTTGGCCGCGCGCTCGGCCAGCACGCGCTTGTATTCGTGCGGGAAGACCTTCACGAACTTGGCGCGGGCCTCGGGCCAAGCGTCCAGGATCTCGCGCGCGCGCAGGCTGCCGGTCCACTTGTGGTGGTCCTCGACCAGCTTCTTCAGCAGCACCTCGTCGGCCATCTCCTGGTGCCAGCCCACCGGCGGGCCGGCCTGTTCGGCGCGCGGCAGCACCTTGTCCAGCGTCACCATGCTGGTGTTGCAGCGGCGCGCGAACTGGCCGTCTTCGTCGAACACATAGGCCACGCCGCCGCTCATGCCGGCGGCGAAATTGCGCCCGGTCTTGCCCAGCACCACCACCGTGCCGCCGGTCATATATTCGCAGCCGTGGTCGCCCGTGCCCTCGACCACCGTGCTGGCGCCCGACAGCCGCACCGCGAAGCGTTCGCCGGCCACGCCGCGGAAGAAAGCCTCGCCGCTGGTGGCGCCGTACAACGCGGTGTTGCCGATGATGATGTTCTTGGTGGCGTCGCCGCGGAATTCGATGCTCGGCCGCACCGCCACGCGACCGCCCGACAAGCCCTTGCCGGTGTAGTCGTTGGCGTCGCCGATCATGTACAGCGTGATGCCCCTGGCCAGGAAGGCGCCGAAGCTCTGGCCGCCGTTGCCTTCGAGTTGCATGAAGATGGTGTGGTCGGGCAGGCCCTCGGGCCGCTGGCGGATGAGTTCGCCTGAGAGCATGGCACCGACGCTGCGATTCACGTTGCGCGCCTCCTCCATGAACTGCACCTTCTCGCCGCGTTCGATGGCGGGGCGGCACTTCTCGATCAGCTTCACGTCCAGCGCCCTGTGCAGGCCATGGTCCTGCGCCTCGACTTGGTAGCGCGGCACGTCGGCCGGTGCGGCCGGCTGGTGCAGGACGCGGCTGAAGTCCAGGCCGCGCGCCTTCCAGTGTTCGATGCCCTTCTTCGTGTCTAGCAGGTCGGCGCGGCCGATCAGGTCGTCGAATTTGCGGATGCCCAACTGCGCCATGATCTGGCGCGCTTCCTCGGCAACGAAGAAGAAATAGTTGACCACGTGCTCGGGTCTACCGGCGAACTTCTTGCGCAGCACCGGGTCTTGTGTTGCCACCCCCACCGGGCAGGTGTTGAGGTGGCACTTGCGCATCATGATGCAGCCCTCCACCACCAGCGGCGCGGTGGCGAAGCCGAATTCGTCGGCACCGAGCAGCGCGCCGATGACGACATCGCGGCCGGTCTTCATCTGCCCGTCGGCCTGCACGCGGATGCGGCTGCGCAGGCGGTTCAGCACCAGCGTCTGCTGCGTTTCGGCCAGGCCCAGTTCCCAGGGCGTGCCGGCGTGCTTGATGCTGCTCCAGGGGGAAGCGCCGGTGCCGCCGTCGTGGCCCGCGATCACCACGTGGTCGGCCTTGCACTTGGCCACGCCGGCGGCGATGGTGCCCACGCCCACTTCGCTGACCAGCTTGACGCTGATGCCGGCGCGCGGGTTGGCGTTCTTCAGGTCGTGGATGAGCTGCGCCAGGTCCTCGATGGAATAGATATCGTGGTGCGGCGGCGGGCTGATGAGGCCCACCCCCGGCACGCTGTAGCGCAGCATGCCGATGTATTCGCTGACCTTGCCGCCAGGCAGCTGGCCGCCTTCACCGGGCTTGGCGCCCTGCGCCATCTTGATCTGGATCTGGTCGGCGCTGACCAGATATTCCGTGGTCACGCCGAAGCGGCCCGAAGCCACCTGCTTGATCTTGCTGCGCAGGCTGTCACCGGCCTGCATTTCATAGTCGGCTTCGATGACCTTCTTGCCGACGATGTCGCTGACCTTGGTACCGGCCGTGACCTTGATGCCCTTCAGCTCGTTGCGGTAGCGCGCTGGGTCCTCGCCGCCTTCGCCGGTGTTGCTCTTGCCGCCGATGCGGTTCATGGCGATGGCCAGCGTGGAGTGCGCCTCGGTGCTGATCGATCCCAGGCTCATGGCGCCCGTGGCAAAGCGCTTCACGATCTCGGCCGCGGATTCCACTTCCTCGACGGGACAAGCCTTCGCCGGGTCGACCTTGAATTCGAACAGCCCGCGCAGCGTCATGTGGCGCTTGCTCTGGTCGTTGATGAGCTGCGCGTATTCCTTGTACGTTTCCCACTTGTTCGCGCGCGTGCTGTGCTGCAGCTTGGCAATGGCGTCGGGCGTCCACATGTGTTCTTCGCCACGCACGCGCCAGGCATATTCGCCGCCGGTGTCGAGCATGCTCGCCAACGTCGGGTCGTTGCCGAACGCCGCCTGGTGCATGCGCAGTTTCTCCTCGGCCACCTCGAACACGCCAATGCCGCCCACCTGGCTGGCGGTGCCGCGGAAGTACTTGTCGACGAAGCCCTTCTCCAGCCCGATGGCCTCGAAAAGCTGCGCGCCGCAGTAGCTCATGTAGGTGCTCACGCCCATCTTGGACATGATCTTGGAGAGGCCCTTGCCGATGGCCTTGATGTAGTTATAGACGGCCTTCTCGGCGTCGATATTCGCCGGCAGCGCACCTTGCAGTTCCACCAGCGTCTCCAGCGCCAGGTACGGGTGCACCGCTTCGGCGCCGTAGCCGGCCAGCACCGCGAAATGGTGCACCTCGCGCGCCGAACCGGTCTCCACCACCAGGCCCACGGTGGTGCGCAGCCCTTCGCGCACCAGGTGGTGGTGGATGGCGCTCAGCGCCAGCAATGCGGGAATCGCCACCTGCCCGCGGTCCATGCGGCGGTCGGTGACGATGATGATGTTGTGGCCGCTCTTCTGCGCGTCCACCGCTTCGGCGCACAGCGACGCCAGCTTGGCCTCCACGCCTTCGCGGCCCCAGTAGACGGGATACGTGATGTCGAGCTCGTAGCTGCGGAACTTGCCGCCGGTGTGGCGCTCGATGGCGCGCAGCCGCGCCATGTCGTCGAAGTCGAGGATGGGCTGGTTCACCTCCAGCCGCATCGGCGGGTTCACCGCATTGATGTCCAGCAGGTTGGGCTTGGGGCCGATGAAGCTGTTCAGGCTCATCACGATCGCCTCCCGGATGGGGTCGATCGGCGGGTTGGTGACCTGCGCGAAGAGCTGCTTGAAATAGTTGGACAGCGGCTTGCTCCTGTCCGAAAGCACCGCCAGCGGGCTGTCGTTGCCCATGCTGCCGATGCCTTCCTCGCCGTTGGCGGCCATCGGCAGCATCAGGAATTTCAGGTCTTCCTGCGTGTAGCCGAAGGCCTGCTGGCGGTCGAGCAGCGGTTCGGCGAAGGTCGGTGCCGCATCGTCGGCCGGGATCGAGTCCAGCCGCACACGCACGTTGTCGATCCACTGCTGGTACGGGCGGGCATTGGCGAACTGGTTCTTCAGTTCCTCGTCGTCGACGATGCGCCCCTGCTCCAGGTCGATGAGGAACATCTTGCCCGGCTGCAGCCGCCACTTGCGCACGATGTTGCCTTCGGGAATGGGCAGCACGCCGGTCTCGCTGGCCATCACCACCAGGTCGTCGTCGGTGACGATGTAGCGCGCCGGGCGCAGGCCATTCCTGTCCAGCGTGGCACCGATCTGCTTGCCGTCGGTGAAGACCATCGCCGCCGGGCCGTCCCAGGGTTCGATCATCGCGGCGTGATACTCATAGAAGGCGCGCCGGCGCGCGTCCATCAGCTCGTGGTTCTCCCAGGCCTCGGGGATCATCATCATGGCGGCGTGCGCCAGCGGGTAGCCGGCCATCGTCAACAGCTCCAGCGCGTTGTCGAAGGTGGCGGTGTCGCTCTGGTATTCGAAGCTGATCGGGTAGAGCTTCTTCAGGTCGTCACCGAGCACGGGCGACTTCATCACGCCCTCGCGGGCGCGCATCCACTTGAAGTTGCCCTTCACGGTGTTGATCTCGCCGTTGTGCGCCACCATGCGGTAGGGGTGCGCCAGTGGCCACTCGGGGAAGGTGTTGGTGCTGAAACGCTGGTGCACCAGCGCCAGTGCCGAAACGGTGCGCGGGTCGGCCAGGTCGCGGTAGTACTGGCCCACCTGGTCGGCCAGCAGCAGGCCCTTGTAGATGACGGTGCGGCAGCTCATGCTGGGCACGTAGTACTCGCGGCTGTGCGTGAGGTTGAGCGCCTGGATGGCGGCCGACGCCGTCTTGCGGATGACGTAGAGCTTGCGCTCCAGCGCGTCGGGCACGATGACGTCGGGACCGCGGCCGATGAAGATCTGGCGGATCACCGGTTCCTTGTCGCGCACGGTGGGGCTCATCGGCATCTCGCGGTCCACCGGCACGTCGCGCCAACCCAGCAGCACCTGGCGCTCGGTCTTGATGGCGCGTTCCAGTTCCTGTTCGCAGGCCAGGCGCGACGCGTGCTCCTTGGGCAGGAAGATCATGCCCACGCCGTACTCGCCGGGTGGCGGCAGCGTCACGCCCTGGGCCGTCATCTCCGCGCGGTAGAAGTCGTCGGGAATCTGGATCAGGATGCCGGCGCCGTCGCCCATCAGCTTGTCGGCCCCCACGGCGCCGCGGTGGTCCAGGTTTTCCAGGATCTTTAGACCCTGCTCGATGATGGCGTGGGCCTTGACGCCCTTGATGTGGGCCACGAAGCCCACGCCGCAGGCATCGTGCTCGCCGGCCGGGTCGTACAGGCCTTGTCTCGACAGAGCGCCGATCTCGTCGGCGGTAGCGGTGGCGGTGGTTGGGGCGACGGGGTGGGGTGCGTGCGTCGACATGGCGCGCTCCTGGTTCGGGGCTGGAGGGATCAAACCTGGCAAGGCTACCGCAGTGCAGCAATGCGGGCAAGTTCAAGTAAATGGGGTCGGAGTATGAATAAGCGGCATGCGTTTGGTTTTAGGTTTAATTGGGGACATATCAAAAGCATCCAATGCGACAGTCGAAGAAGCAGGCGGCGTGCCAGCAGTACCCAGGCCCGCTTCCCGTTCGCGTTCGGACAGCGGCGCAAGAGCGAGCCCGGGTGCGGGCGACAGGGTGACGCGGCGCACTTGAAGGCTGGAACGGAGGCGTTGAAGCGGCGGCTCGCCTCACTGGCACGGGCTGGCTTCCGGGTGTTTCGGGCGGCGCTGCCCTTGATCAGCGGTTGCCTGGTGACGGCCCGCGCCGCGGCCGGCCGCGCGGGCGGGGCTGGGCCGGGCGCGAGCTTGCACTCGCCAGGCCGGCCTTGAACCCTGGCGATCCAGCGGCCCAGCCGCCGAGTGCGGCGCGGCGCAAGGCTTGAGCCGCGGCGGGCGGCACGCCGGCCTGCAGCAGCGCGCGATAGGCCGCCTCGCGCTCGAAGGGCGTGTTGCCCAGCTGCCAGTATTCGGGCGGGTCGACGAGCAAGGTGTCACGCGAACCGCCCTGCCGCTGCGCTGCGCTGGTGCGGCCGGCCTCGGCGGACGCGCCGTCGATCAGGCACAGCGCCTGCAATCGTGTGGTGCCCGGTTCCACCACGCCGCAGCGAAAGCGCCCGTCCCACAGCGTGCCGCTGCGGCCATGGCGGCGGTTGTGCGCGGCCACGTAGCGGCGGCCCAGCGCCTGCATGAGTCGGCTCAGCGCTGCAGGTTCGGCCGGCGTGGCGAGCATTTGCACCTCGGTGGGCAGCAGTGCGTAAGCGTGCACCTGTACCTGCTCGGTGGCTGCGGCCTCGCGCAGGGCGGCCAGGTAGGCAGCGCGGTCGGTGTCGTCGGCGAAGACCGGCGCGCCGCTGTGGCCACGCTGCACGACGAAGTGGGCCTGCCCGGCGACCACCAGGCGCGGCAGCCGGGCCATGGGCGGCCTATTCCGCGAACAGCCGCCGCCCCGTGAGGCGGTGGTGTTCGCGCAGCGCGTAGCGGTCGGTCATGCCGGCGATGTAGTCGGCCACCGAGCGCGGCAGGTCGGCTTGGCCGGCGTAGTCTTCGGGCATTTCCTGCGGCGCGGCCAGGTAGGCGCTGAACAGCTCCACCACCGCACTGCGCGCGCGCGCCGTCGTCTCGGCCACCTGGGGGTGGCGGTAGAGCTCGCTGAAGAGGAAGCGCTTCAGTTCGGCATTGCCCGTGCGTTGCGCCGGGCTGAAGCAGGCCAGCGCTGGCATCTTGCGCAGTGCGTCGACATCGGCCGGCGCGCTGTCGGCCACCGCGGCGGCGGTGCTGGCCACAAGGTCGCCCACCTGTGCCGAGAGCAGCCGACGCAGCGTTTCCGACAGCAGCCGCCGGCCCGGCTGCTCGGCCAGCGCCGGATACTTGGCCTGCACCTCGGCGCGCCAGCGGGCCACCAGCGGCACCTCCTGCAACTGCGCCAGGGTGATGAGCCCGGAGCGCACGCCGTCGTCCACGTCGTGCGCGTTGTAGGCCATCTCGTCGGCCAGGTTGACGAGCTGCGCCTCCAGGCTGGGCTGGGTGCCGTCCAGGAAACGTTGTGCCGGGCCACCGGGTTCGGTTGCCGTCAGCCGTTCGGCGTTGCGCCGCGAGCAGTGCTTGAGGATGCCCTCGCGCGTCTCGAAACTCAGGTTCAGGCCGTCGAAGGCGGGGTAGCGCTGCTCCAGCGCGTCCACCACGCGCAGGCTCTGCAGGTTGTGTTCGAAACCGCCATGCTCGCGCATGCATTCGTGCAGCGCGTCCTGGCCGGCGTGGCCGAACGGCGTGTGGCCCAGATCGTGCGCCAGCGCGATGGCCTCCACCAGGTCTTCGTTCAGGTTCAGCGCGCGCGCCGCCGAGCGCGCCAGCTGCGCCACCTCCAGCGAATGCGTGAGCCGGGTGCGGAACAGGTCGCCTTCGTGGTTGACGAAGACCTGCGTCTTGTAGACCAGGCGCCGGAAGGCCGTGCTGTGCACGATGCGGTCGCGGTCGCGCTGGTGTTCGTTGCGCGGCGGCGCCGGTGGTTCGGGGATGCGCCGGCCGCGCGAGCGGCGCGGGTCGCAGGCCCAGGGGGCCAGGGTATCGAGGTTCACGCCTTCATCGGTCTTCTGCGGCGCTGTGCTGTGCGCTGTGCTGTGCGATTATCTGCCGCACCAGTGCGTCGGGCGCGGCGCTCACGCCAGCGCGGCCGGTGGCTTCGATGACGACAAAACGGATCTCGCCGCCTTCGGCCTTCTTGTCCACGCGCATCAGCTCGAACCAGCGCTCCAGCGGCATGGTCGGCGCCCGCACTGGCAGACCGGCGCGTTCGATCAGCCGCCGCAGCCGCCGCGACTCGGCCGCCGACCACAAGCCCAGCGCCGCCGAAAGCTCTCCGGCCAGCACCATGCCGCAAGCCACGGCCTCGCCGTGCAGCCAGGCGCCATAACCCATGCCGGTCTCGATGGCGTGGCCGAAAGTGTGGCCGAAATTGAGGATGGCGCGACGCCCGCTCTCGCGCTCGTCGGCGCCCACCACCTCGGCCTTGATCTCGCACGAACGCTGCACCGCATACGCCATCGCGGCGCGGTCGCACGCGAGCAGGCCGTCCAGGTTCGCCTCGATCCAGCCCAGGAAGACTGCGTCGGCAATCGGCCCATACTTGATGACCTCGGCCAGCCCGGCCCGCAGTTCGCGCAGCGGCAGGCTGTCCAGCGTGGCCAGGTCCATGACCACGCGCACCGGCTGGTAGAAGGCGCCGATCATGTTCTTGCCGCGCGGGTGGTTGATGGCGGTCTTGCCGCCCACC
>JAABPT010000482.1 GCA_011391855.1 Burkholderiales bacterium | reverse complement strand
CGACGCCGACTTCGCCGCGATCAAGCTCGAGCTCGATCCGTTTCACGGCGAGTGGAACTACTCCATACGACCAGACTGAAGTAGTCATATTATTTGTGAACGGCCCCTAAGTCGCGCAGTAATCAGCCTGAGTGGCCTGTAACATCACGCCAAGCGGCACATCCAATGGGCCTCGTGGCTGCGCTGGGTAGCATTCCAGGCAGGCAAAGCGACGCCGGCCCCGAACCGTGTACGGCAGGGGTGAGTCGGGCCGCGCAAAGGGTTCGCTTCGCCGGGCCGCCATTTGCCCCGCGTCAACTGTCCTGAGCTCTCCGGGCAGATGGCGGGGTTTCAGCACCTGCCGGCATTGCTGATGCTGAAGGATGGTCGCAGCCCGACGAGGGTAGCGTCAGCCCGCCGCGCGGCAGGACTGGCGGAAGCCGCCTGGGCACCAACCGAGCTGTTCCGACGCAGCGAAGCCGGATCAGCGAGCAGCCGCCCCCAATCGGGTGACTCGTGGGCCCCCATACGGCTTCTGGCACCGCCGCTGGCCGATGAACCCGACGCGATCAGTCTCCTTATTTGCCAGGTCCAAGGCTACAAGGCGCCGATGTGATGTTGGAGCGGCTGAACCAGTCCCACATCGGTCGCGCGGCCCGGGCTCCAACACGGTGATCGCTATACCAGTTGCTTGGGACGCTGCGCGAAGGTGGTCGCCGATAGTGGCGGCTACTGCCGCGGACGCAACGAAACCGAGATCGTCGGCGAGGCCAGGAAGCACCTATTTGGTACGGGGTAGTCGACCAACCGCATCTGAGGACGATCGCCTACTCGGCAGATGCGGGTTAGCAAGCCATCGCGGACCTGATGACGGACTTAAGTCACACCACCCCCCTGACCCAGGGGTTGCGGAGGGCTGTTGCCGATCCTTACAGTCCCAGTGAGGCCCAAATGTCAAGAAAACTGACAGGAGGGACAACCCGGAGTGCCGGCGTCGAAGCTGGCTTTGCCTGAGGCTATACGCCACGGGCCAGGGTACACACACCAGGGAATGCGAATGGTTCGGAGCACTCGTCGTCAACGTTTGGGCAATGGCGCGTTGATTGCATTGTTCGATGCCGGCATGGTGCTGGTGGCGGTGTGCGCCGCGCTGCTGCTGCAGGAAGGCTCACCCGGGAGCTGGGTGTCGCTGGCCAGCACCCACGGCGGTCCGCTCGCGGCCGGGGTCTTCTTCATCAACTACGCCAACGGCATGGCCGATCCCGCCCACCGCGCATCGGGCCTGGCACTGCTGGCGCGCACCGCCCTGGCAGTGCTGCTGGCGCTGGCACTTACCTATGCCATCTTCTCGCAGCTGCCCATCGAACTCGAGCAGCGGGCCACGTTGCTGGCAGCGGCCATGTTCGTCGTTTCCGTGGTGGTGCTGCGGCGCGCCTACGTGACGCACTTGTCCACGAGCCCGACGCGAGTGCGTTCGCGCACGCTGATCTTCGGCTCGGGCGAGGCGGCGCGGGTGGTTGGGCACACGATCGGCAGCGCCGATCCCAACGCCGAGATCGTGGGCTTCTACCCCGGTCCGAACGAGACCCATCCGGCGGTGCCGCACGCACAACTGCTACCAGTGAGCCGCTCTTTGATCGAGACGGCACGTGAACATCGGGTCGACGAAATCGTGGTGGCGCTCACCGAGCGCCGCGCCGGCAGCATGCCACTGCGCGAACTGCTGGACTGCAAACTGCAGGGCGTGAAGGTCTACGACCTGAATTCCCATTTCGAGAAGTGCCTGGGCCAGATCCGCATCGACTACCTGAACGCCGGCTGGCTGATCTTCGGCGACGGCTTCAACCAGGGCCTGGGCCGCACGATGGTGAAGCGCGTCTTCGACATCGTCAGCGCCAGCGCACTCATCGCGCTGGCCTCGCCCATCATGCTGCTCACCACGCTGGCCATCAAGCTGGACAGCCGCGGCCCGGTGCTGTACCGGCAAGAGCGCACGGGCCTGGACAACAAGCCGTTTCAGTGCGTCAAGTTCCGCAGCATGCGCACCGACGCCGAAAAGGACGGGCAGCCGCGCTGGGCCATCAGCGGCGACGACCGCATCACGCGCGTGGGCCGGCTGCTGCGCGTTTCACGCATCGACGAACTGCCGCAGCTCTTCAGCGTGCTCAAGGGCGACATGAGCCTGGTGGGCCCGCGGCCCGAGCGGCCTTATTTCGTGGAGCAGCTCACGCGCGAGATTCCGTTCTACGCCGTGCGCCACAGCGTGAAGCCCGGCGTCACCGGTTGGGCCCAGGTGCGCTACCAGTACGGTTCCACGGTGGAAGACTCGCAGGAAAAGCTGCAGTACGACCTGCACTACGTGAAGAACCACACGCTTTGGCTGGACCTGCAGATCCTGGTCGAAACCGTGCACGTGGTGCTCACGGGCAAGGGCGCCCGCTAGGTACACTGCGCCCGCGCTGTTCCGGGTTGCTTCCCGGGGGCGTCTGCCCGGGCCCTGGTGCATGACCGCCGATTCCGCCGACATTGCCATCTACGGCTTCGCTGCAGCCACGCTGCTGCACGCGGTGTTTGCCGCGCTGCTGCTGCGCGACCCCGCATTCGACGTTGGCAACCGCCTGGCCAGCCGAGCCTTCGTGGGCGCCGTGGTGGCCAGCGTGGGCTGGGTGCTGGCCAGCCTGATCGACCAGTTCTCGCCCTACGTGGCCACCACCCAGGCGGCCATGGCGCTGGACTGGCTGCGCTACGGGCTGTGGCTGCTGTTCCTGAGCGTGTTGGTGCAACCCGTTCAATCCGGGGTTTTGCCGGGCGGACTGACCACCACGGCCCTGGCGCTGTGGCTGGCCGGGGCACTGCTGCTGGCGCTGCTGACCGCTGGTGGACAGGGCAGCCGGTGGCTGCCCCTTTGGCTGCTGACGGCCTTGAGCCTGCCCGTGCTGGGGCTCGTTTTCGTGGAGCAGCTGTTCCGCAACCTGACCGAAGACGCGCGTTGGAACGCCAAGCCGGTGTGCCTGGGCTTGGCCAGCCTCTTCGTCTTCGACATCTACTTCTACTCCGAAGCGGTGCTCTTCGGCCGCTTCGATGCCGATGCCGGCCATGTGCGCGGCGTGGTGCACGCGCTGGCGCTGCCGCTGATCTTCGTGGCCTCGCGCCGCAGGGCCGACTGGCTCGGCCGGCTGCAGGTGTCGCGCCGGGCCGCCTTCTACTCGGCTTCGCTGCTGCTGGTGGGCGGCTACCTGCTCTTCGTCGCCGGCCTCGGCTACGCCGTGCGGGCCTTCGGGGGCGACTGGGGCCGGGCCATGCAGCTGGCCCTGCTCAGCGTCGCCCTGCTGCTGTTGCTGGTGCTGATGCTCTCGGCTTCGCTGCGGGCACGCCTGCGCGTCTTCCTGGGCAAGCATTTCTTCAGCTACCGCTACGACTACCGCGAACAGTGGTTGCGCTTCACCAGCATGCTGTCTTCGCCCAACGCCGCGCAGGACGTGGGCGGCCTGGTGGTGCGCGGCCTGGCCGACATGCTGGAAAGCCCGGGCGGCAGCCTGTGGACCCGCGGCGCCGCCGGCACGGCCTACGCACAGGCAGCGCGCTGGAACCTGCCCGCCGTCGGCGACTCAGAACCGGCCGACGGCGCCCTGGCCTCCTACCTGCGCAGCACGGGCTGGATCATCGACCTGGACGAATACCGCAACGCCCCCAAACACTACGGCACGCTGGCGCTGCCGGCCTGGCTGTGGTCGGGGCCGAACCTGTGGCTGGTGATCCCCTTGAGCGTGCACGACGATCTGCTCGGCTGGGTGCTGCTGGCACGGCCGCGCGCGCCTGTGCAGATGAACTGGGAGACGCGCGACCTGGTCAAGACCGCCAGCCGGCAGGCCGCCGGCTTCCTGGCCCAGATGCACGCCACCGAGGCCTTGCTGGAGCTGCGCAAGTTCGAGGCCTTCAACCGCATGTCGGCCTTCGTGGTGCACGACCTCAAGAACATCGTCACCCAGCTGTCACTGATGCTGAAGAATGCGGAACGTCTGCACGCCAACCCCGAATTCCAGCAGGACATGCTGTTGACGGTGCAGAGTTCGTTGGACAAGATGAAGCGCTTGATGCTGCAACTGCGCGAAGGCGCCACGCCCCCCGGTACGGCCGCGGGCGTGGAACTGGAACCGATGGTGCGGCGTCTGCAGGAAATGGCCCGCGCCCGCGGGCGCGAGTTGCAGGTTCGCCAGCTTTCGCGGCTGGCCACGCGCGGGCACGAAGAACGCCTGGAACGCGTGCTGGGCCACCTGGTGCAGAACGCGCTGGACGCCACCGCTGAAGGCGGCGAGGTCTGGGTGGCGGTGCAGCGCCAGTCTGGTCAGGTTCTGGTCGAGGTGGGTGATTCTGGGGTGGGCATGTCCGACGAATTCGTTCAAACCCGGCTGTTCCGGCCGTTCAACAGCACCAAGGAAAGCGGCATGGGCATCGGCAGCCACGAAAGCCTGCAATACGTGCGCGAACTCGGTGGCCAGATCGAAGTGGACAGCCAGCCGGGGCGAGGCACGGTGATGAAAGTGCTGCTGCCGCTGTTCGACTCGCACGCCGAACCCGAACTCGCCGCACGGAGCGCTGCATGAACGCGCCGGGCCGCTCCCCAGCGCTCATCACGGAGCGCGCAGCGCGGAGGGCAGTCCAGTGAGCAACGCGGGACCGCCGCCGCTGCTCATCGTCGAGGACGACCTGGCGCTGCAAAAGCAGATCAAGTGGTCGCTGGACCGCTTCGAATCCGTGACGGCCAGCGACCGCGAGACCGCGCTGGTGCAGTTGCGCCGCTTCAACCCCAGCGTGGTGACCATGGACCTGGGCCTGCCGCCCGACCCCGATTCGGTGTCGGAAGGCTTCAAGCTGCTGGGCCAGATGCTGGACATCGACCCCAACCTGAAGGTCATCGTGCTCACCGGGCAGAACGACCAGGCGCATGCGCTGCGCGCGGTGGCGCTGGGTGCCTACGACTTCCAGGCCAAGCCCTTCGACCCCGAGGTGCTGGCGCTGACCATAGCGCGCGCTTACCGCCTGGCCGAACTGCAGCAGGAAAACCGCCGCCTGCAGGCCATGACCCAGCCCGACGCGCTGGCCGGCTTGCTGACGCGCGACGCCGAGATGCTGCGCATCGGCCGCCTGATCGAACGCGTGGCCGGCAGCGGCGCTTCGGTACTGTTGCTGGGCGAAAGCGGCACCGGCAAGGAGGTGCTGGCACAGGGGCTGCATGCGGCTTCCAAGCGCAGCGGCAAATTCGTGGCCATCAACTGCGCTGCCATTCCCGAAACGCTGCTGGAAAGCGAACTCTTCGGCTACGAGAAGGGCGCCTTCACGGGGGCCACCAAGACCACGCTGGGCAAGATCGAGACCGCCAACGGCGGCACGCTGATGCTCGACGAGATCGGCGACCTGCCGCACAGCCTGCAGGCCAAGCTGCTGCGCTTCCTGCAGGAACGCACCATCGAACGCCTGGGCGGGCGCCAGGAGGTGCCGGTGGACGTGCGCGTGGTGGGTGCCACGCACCAGGACCTGCGCGCGCAGATCAAGGCCGGGCAGTTTCGCGAAGACCTGTACTACCGGCTGGCCGAGATCGTGGTCACGATCCCGCCGCTGCGCGCGCGCAATGGCGACGCGGTGCTGCTGGCGCATGCCTTCCTGCGCCGCTTCGCCCAGGAGCAGCGGCGCGGCAGCCTGAGCTTGAGCGAGGACGCCATCCGCGCCATCGAGGCGCATGCCTGGCCGGGCAATGTGCGCGAACTGCTCAACTGCATCAAGCGTGCGGCCATCATGGCCGACGGTGCGCGCGTGACCGCCGAAGACATTGGCCTGGACTTGCCCCAAGCCGACGACAGCGCGCCGGCGGCCAGCGATATCGACCTGCGCACCGTGCGCGAACAGGCCGAGCGCCAGGCCATCGTCACCGCACTGGCGCGCAGCAACGGCAACGTGGTGCGCGCGTCCGAACTGCTCGGCGTGAGTCGGCCGACTTTGTATGACCTGATGCGGCGCCTGGGGATCAAATAGACGATGCCCCGACGCCCAACGCCGCAGCCCGCTGCGCCCATGGAGACACGATGAAGATGCGCCTGAACCCACCTCGCCTGCGCCTGATCGGCGCCCTGCTCGCCGCCGCCTCGGTGCTGGCCGCCTGCAGCAGCGGCGCCAACGAGGCCGAACTGCTGGCTTCGGCCAGAACCTACGTCCAGAAACAGGACTACGGCGCCGCGGTCATCCAGCTCAAGGCCGCACTGCAGAAGAACCCGCAGAGCGCCGAAGCGCGACTGCTGCTGGGGCAGTCGCTGCTGGACAGTGGCGACGCTGCGGGAGCGGCGATCGAGTTGCGCAAGGCGCTGGAACTGGGCGCCAAGGCAACCGAGGTGCAGCCGCCCCTGGCCCGGGCCATGCTGGCGCAGAACCAGGCGCAGCAACTGGTGCTGGAGTTTGCCGCCGTGACGCTGGACGAGCCCGCGGCCTCGGCCGACCTCAAGACCACGGTGGCCACGGCCTATGCCGCCCTGCGCCAACGCGACAAGGCGTTGGCGACGGTGCTTTCGGCGCTGGAGGAACAGCCCCAGCACGAGGCCGCCCTGCTGCTGCATGCCCGCATCAGGGCCGCCGACGGCGACCTGCCCGGCGCCCTGGCGCGGGTGGACGAGGTGCTGGCCATCGACGCGAAGCACCTGGGTGCGCTATTGTTCAAGGGTGAATTGCAGCGCTACGGCCAGCGCGACCGCGAAGCGGCCATGGCGACCTTCACGCAGGCTGCGCAAGCCCACCCGAAGGCCGTGGCGGCCCATGCGGCCATCATCGCCATGCTGCTGGAGCAGAAGGAGGTCGACAAGGCCAGGACGCGCTTCGAAGAACTGAAGAAGGTTCAAGCCTCGCACCCCGAGACCTTGCTGTTCGAGGCGCAGTTTGCCTACATCGACAACAATTTCGCGCGTACCCGCGAGTTGACCGAACAGCTGCTGCGGTCCTACCCGGACGACGTGCGCGTCTTGCAGCTGGCCGGCGTGAACGAACTGCGGCTGAATTCGCTCACCCGGGCCGAGGCGCATCTGACCCGGGTGATGAAGGCGCGTCCGCAGGCGCCGGTGCCGCGGCAACTGCTGGCGCGCATCTACACACGCACGGGCCAGCCCGGCAAGTCTCTGCAGGTACTCAAGCCGCTGGTCGATGCCCCTACCGCCGACAGCAACAGCCTCACGCTGGCCGGCGAGGCGCTGCTGCAGACCGGCGACCTGGCCGGCGCAGAAGCCGCGTTTGCGCGGGCCGCCAAGATCAACCCGCGGGCCACCACC
This sequence comes from Burkholderiales bacterium, assembly GCA_011391855.1. Taxonomy (GTDB): domain Bacteria; phylum Pseudomonadota; class Gammaproteobacteria; order Burkholderiales; family Burkholderiaceae_C; genus Rubrivivax. Next base: position 3,368 of record JAABPT010000482.1, on the reverse strand, counting down.
GCCCGCGCGGCGTTGGCCCTGGGGCAGGTGGCACGCGGCAACACGGCCGCCGGCTTCGAGGAACTGGAGACGGTGGCAGCGGCCGACAGCGGCACCCGCGCCAACCTGGCCTTGATTGCGGCCCGGCTGCGAACCAAGGACCTGCCCGGGGCCCTGAAGGCCATCGACGAGCTGGAGAAGAAACAGCCCGACAGCCCCATGGCACATGCCTTGCGCGGCTCGGTCCTGCTGCAGAAAAAGGACATTGCAGGTGCGACGGCCAGCTTCGAGAAGGCGCTGAAGATCGACCCGCTGTACTACCCGGCCACGGCCGGCCTGGCGTCCATCGAACTGGCGGCCGGCAGGCCCGAGGGCGCGCAGAAGCGCTTCGAAGACCTGCTGAAGGTCGACCCCAAGAACACCCGCGCCCTGCTGGGCCTGGCCGAGCTGAAGGCCCGCACGGGCGGCAACAAGGACGAGGTCACGGCCGCCATCACACGCGCCGTGCAAGCCAACCCGGACCTGCCAGGGCCGCGGGTGCTGCTGGTCAATCACCTGCTCGCCCAGAAAGACGCCAAGGCCGCCCTGGCCGCGGCGCAGGACGCAGCCGGCGCACTGCCCAACAGCGTGGAAATCATGAACGCCCTGGGCACCGCACAACTGGCGGCCGGACAAGGCGAGCAGGCCATCAGCACCTTCACGAAACTGGCCGCGTTGCGGCCCGACTGGCCAGAGCCAGAACTGCGCCTGGCCGATGCCCACATGGCAGCCAACAACCTGCCCGCAGCCAAACGCAGCCTGAGCAAGGCGCTGCAGATCCGGCCCGGGCTGGTGCAGGCGCAGGCTGCCTTGGCACAGATTGCGCTGCGCGAGGGCAAGCCGGAAGAAGCGCTGCGCATCGCCAGCAGCATGCAGAAGGCCCAGCCCAAGCAGGCGGCCGGATACCTGATCGAGGCCGATATCGCGCTGCGTGGCAAGCGCCCAGAGGCTGCCATTGCACCGCTGCGCACCGCGCTGGAACTGGCTCCCAGCCCGGAAACCGCGATCAAGCTGCATGCCGTGCTTGGCGCCGCCAAGCGCGGCGCCGAGGCCGACCGCCTGGCAGCCACTTGGTCCAAGGACCACCCGCGCGACGCCGCTTTCCGTTTCTACCTGGGCGACCTGGCCCTGGCGCGCAAGGAGCTCGACGTCGCCGAGTCGCACTATCGCAGTGTGCTGGAAATCCAGCCCGACAATGTGCTGGCGTTAAACAACGTCGCCTGGCTGATGGGCCAGCAGAAGCGTCCGGGTGCGCTGGCCCTGGCCGAAAAGGCCAACAAACTGGCGCCCAATCAGCCGGCCTTGATGGACACCCTGGCCTATGTGCTGGCGCTGGAAAAGCAGCCCCAGCGCGCCGTGGAACTGCAGAAGAAGGCCATGGCCCAGGCGCCGCAGAACAACGGGCTGCGCCTGACGCTGGCCAAGATCTACCTGGAGAGCGGAGACAAGGCCAGTGCACGGGCCGAACTCGACACCCTGGCCAAGCTGGGTGACAAATTCGGCGCCCAGGCCGAGGTGACGCGGCTGCTGGCCACGCTCTGATCCAGCCCCGAAGGTCTGGCGTCGCGGCGGACATCGGCTCACGTCCTCGTTGCAGTATCGATGCAATCGCCAGGGGTACATTCGGCGCAGATCTCTCTCCCGCAGACTCCACATGCCACCGATCCAGCCCATCCGTCGCACCCTGCTCGGCGCCATGCTGCTGTTGGCGCTACCCGCACACGCCGACCTAACGGCGCTGGTGACCGCCAGCCGGCCCTCGGTGCTACCGGTGGGCACCTACAACCCGCTGAACAGCCCGCGCTTCGGCTTTCGCGGCAGCGGCTTCGTCGTCGGCGACGGCAATCTCGTCATCACCAATGCGCACGTGCTGCCAGAGCCCGGCGCGACACCCGAGCCGCAGCTGGCGGTGTTGGCAAGTGCCCGAGTCGACAGTACCGCATTTCGCCTCGCGACGGTGGTCAGCATCGACCGCGCCCACGACCTGGCCTTGCTGAAGCTGGAGGGCCCGCCGCTGCCGGCACTGCCCCTGGCCGCACCCGAGTCCGTGCGCGAAGGCATGGAGGTGGCGCTCATCGGTTACCCGATCGGCGGCGTGCTGGGCTATTCGCCGGTGACCCACCGCGGCATCATTTCATCGGTCACCGCCATCGCTCTGCCCTCGCTGGCCGCGCGGCAGCTCGATGCGAAGACCGTTTCGCGCCTGCGCGAGGGTCCGTTCGAGGTGTATCAACTCGATGCCACCGCCTATCCCGGCAACAGCGGCGGGCCGCTGCTGGATGCGCGCACCGGTGAAGTCCTGGGCGTCATCAACATGGTGCTGGTGCGCAGCACGCGGGAATCGGCGCTGTCCAACCCGACCGGCATCACCTATGCCATACCGGTGCGCTTCGTTCGCGAATTGCTGAGCACGCGCTGAGCGCCTCCTGGGCGCAGTTGCGTCACACCCCGTAGTAACCCCGATACCACTCCACGAAACGCCCGATGCCGGTCCGGATGTCGGTGGCCGGCGTGAAGCCCACCCAGTCGCGCAAGGCATCCACGTCGGCATAGGTGGCCGGCACGTCGCCGTCCTGCAGCGGCAGCAGGTTCATCTCGGCCTTCAGGCCCAGCGCTTCCTCGATGCAGCCGATGTAGTCCAGCAGCGGCACCGGGTTGTGGTTACCGATGTTGAAGACGCGGAACGGCACGTTGCTGGTGGCGGGGTCGGGTGCCTCGGCGCGGTAGTCGGCGTTCGGGGTGGCCACGCGGTCGAGCACGCGCACCACGCCTTCGACGATGTCGTTCACGTAGGTGAAGTCGCGCTGCATCTGGCCGTGGTTGAAGACGTCGATCGGCCGGCCCTCCAGGATGGCCTTGGTGAACAGGAACAACGCCATGTCCGGCCGGCCCCAGGGCCCGTAGACGGTGAAGAAGCGCAGCCCCGTCGTGGGCAGGCCGAACAGATGGCTGTAGGTGTGCGCCATCAGCTCGTTGGCCTTCTTGGTGGCCGCATACATGCTCACCGGGTGGTCGACGCTGTCGTGCTCGGAAAACGGCATCTTCGTATTGCCGCCGTAGACGCTGGAGCTGGACGCATACACCAGGTGCTGCACCTTCGCATGGCGGCAGCCTTCCAGCACGTTCATGAAGCCGACCACGTTGCTGTCCACGTAGGCCTGCGGGTTCTGCAGCGAATAGCGCACGCCGGCCTGCGCGGCCAAGTGGATGACACGGTCGAAGCGTTCCTCGGCGAAGAGCCGCTCCATGCCGGCGCGGAAGGCCGGGTGGTCGATATCCAGCGACACCGGGAAGACCTGCTTGCTGATCTCGCTGGTGATCGCAAACACCTTGTAGTCGTACTCGGTGCT
>JAABPT010000481.1 GCA_011391855.1 Burkholderiales bacterium | reverse complement strand
ACCGGTGCCCAGCAAACACCTGAACGGCGTGGACTCGCTGTACTCGATCGTGCAAATGCCCAAAGGTATCCCCGTCGCCACCTTCGCCATCGGCGCGGCGGGCGCGGCCAATGCGGCACTGTTCGCGGTGGCGCTGCTCGCCAGCGCCGACGACGCGCTGCGCCAGCGCCTCGTCGACTACCGCGCGCGCCAGACCGACGCCGCACGCGCGATGACGCAGGACCTGCGGTGAGCGCCACGGTGAGCTCCAATTCCGCGCTGACCCCGCCGCCCTCGCCGCGCTCGCCGACCTTGCCGACCTTACCGCTGCCGGCTGCGCACGCGAGCCCGCCCGCACCTCTGCTGCCCGGCAGCGCCATGCTCGGTGTGCTGGGCGGCGGCCAGCTCGGGCGCATGTTCGTGCACGCCGCGCAAGCCCACGGCTATCGCGTGGCCGTGCTCGATCCCGACGCCGCCAGCCCCGCCGGCGCCGCGGCCGACCTGCATCTGCGCGCGGCCTACACCGACGCTGCGGCGCTGGCGCAATTGCAGCAGGTCTGTGCCGCCGTCACCACCGAGTTCGAGAACGTGCCCGCCGCGGTACTGCGCCAGCTGGCCGCGGCGCTGCCGGTGGCGCCGCCGGCAGCCGCCGTCGAGGTCTGCCAGCACCGCGCGCTGGAGAAGCGCTGGTTCGTGCAGGCCGGCGTGCCCTGCGCGCCGCATGCCGTGATCGAGTCGGCCGCCGACGCCACGGCGGCGGCGGCCGCGGCGCTGCTGCCTGGCATCCTGAAGACATCGCGGTTGGGCTACGACGGCAAGGGCCAGGTCACCGTCACACGAGCCGACGACCTGCCCGCCGCCTGGGCGGCGCTGGGCAGCGTGCCCTGCGTGCTGGAGCAGCGCCTGCCGCTGCACCGCGAGATCAGCGTCATCGTCGCGCGCGGTCGCGACGGCGCCGTGGTGCACCTGCCGGTGCAGCAGAACCTGCACCGCGACGGCATCCTGGCGCTGACCCAGGTGCCGGCGCCCGACGTCGAGGATGGCACCGCCCGCCAGGCCGTCGCGCTGGCCACGCGCTTGGCCGAAGCCCTGGACTACCTGGGCGTGCTGTGCGTGGAGTTCTTCGTGCTGCAGGACGGCTCGCTGGTGGCCAACGAGATGGCGCCGCGGCCGCACAACTCGGGCCACTACAGCATCGACGCCTGCGACCTGTCGCAGTTCGACCTGCAGTTGCGCACGCTGGCCGGCCTGCCCCTGGTGGCGCCGCGCCTGCATTCCGCGGCCGTGATGCTCAACCTGCTGGGCGACCTGTGGTTCGCCGCCGGGTCGGCGCCGCGCACACCCGACTGGGCCGCCGTGCTGGCCTTGCCCGGCGTGCATCTGCACCTGTACGGCAAGGCCGAGGCCCGGCGCGGGCGCAAGATGGGGCACCTCACCGTGACTGCCGGCGACGCGGCCAGCGCGCGCGCCACGGCCACACAGGCGGCGGCGCTGCTCGGCCTGCCGGCGTTCTGAGCAACCCGCCCAGGAAATGGCTTCGTCATTCCCGCCCCCAGGGGTCAAGCAAAGTGGCCCAGCCACCTTGGCTTGAACACCGGACTCCGTGATGCCCTTGCTGCCGGGCAGCGACCCCCGGGCCGTGCACCAGGCGGCCGCCCTGCTGGCTGCCGGCGAGTTGGTGGCCTTCCCCACCGAGACGGTCTACGGCCTGGGCGCCCGCGCCGACGACGACCGGGCCGTGGCTCGCATCTTCGCCGCCAAGGGCCGGCCGGCCGACCACCCGTTGATCGTGCATGTGTCCGACCCGGCGGCGGTGCCGGACTTCGCCGCCGCCATCAACGACGCCGCCCGGCGCCTGATGGCCGCCTTCTGGCCGGGTCCGCTGACGGTGATCCTGCCGCGCCGGCCAGACCGCGGCGGCGCGGCGGCCGGGGGCCAGGCCAGCATCGGCCTGCGCCAGCCTTCGCATCCGCTGGCACTGGCGCTGCTGCGCGAGGCGGCACGCCTGGGTGTGCCCGGCGTGGCTGCACCCAGTGCCAACCGCTACGGGCGGGTCAGTGCCACCACGGCATGGCACGTGGTGCAGGAATTCGGCGCCGCGCTGGCGGTGTTGGACGGCGGCGCGTGCGACGTGGGCATCGAATCGGCCATCGTCGACTGCAGCCGTGAACAGCCGGCGCTGCTGCGCCCGGGCCGGCTCACGCGCACCGCGCTCGAGTCCGTGCTGGGGGCGCCGCTCGCGGCGCCCGACGCCGCGTCGCCGCGCGCCCCGGGCACGTTGGCCTCGCATTACGCGCCAGCCGCCCCGGTGCGCCTGTTCGAAAGCATGCAGCTGCACGCGCGTCTGCACGCCGAGCCTGAAGGGGGGGCGGGCCGGCCCGGCCCGGTGGTCGGGGTATATTCCCGCCTCGCGTCTGCGGCTGTGGCTGGGCCCCGTTGGATGCACCGGACCATGCCGGCCGACGCAGCGGCAGCGGCGCACGAATTGTTTGCGGTGCTGCGCGAGTTCGACGCCGCCGGCGTGGCGGCGATCTGGGTGGAGCAGCCGCCGCCGGGTCCAGAATGGGAAGGTGTGCGCGACCGGCTCCGCCGCGCAGCCGCCGCCTGACGCCGCCTGACAATAGTCTGCCCACCCCGCACCCCGCACGACCCCGCTTTCGGAGCACCGATGATTCTTTCCCGCCTGGCCCATTCGCAATGGCCGCGTGCCGCGGCCGGCCTGCTGGCCGCCGTGGCCTTGCTGGCCGCCTGCGGCGGTGGCACCACCCAGTACGAACCCTTCATCGCCGAGCGCGTCTTCGCCTTCGGCGACGACACCAGTACGCTGACCGCGTTGCCGCAGGGCAACGGGCGCAAATACAGCATCAATGGCGTCGGCGAAGACGGCAGCGTCGACTGCCGGCTGAGCCCCTTGTGGGTGCAGTCGGTGGCGGCGCAATACGGCTTCGTCTTTGCCGAGTGCAACCCGAACGGCCTGCCTGATCCCAAGGCATTCATGTATGCCGAGGCCGGCGCCAAGGTCAACGACGTGACGCGCCAGGTCGAGCGCGCCAACCTTCAGGTCGAACGCTTTCGCGAAAAGGACCTGGCCACCGTGCTGGCGGGCACCAACGACATCGTGGAGCTCTACGGCCGTTATCCGACCGAGTCGCGCGACGCCCTGCTGGCCGAGGCGCGAGACCGCGGCAAGCGGCTGGCCCAGGCCGTCAACCGGCTCGTGGAACTGGGTGCCAAGGTGATCATCTCCGACCTGCCCAATGTGGGTGTGACGCCTTTTGCCTTGAAGCAGAAGGCGCTGCACACCGACATCGACCGCGCGGCGCTGCTCACCGATCTCACCACGGCCTTCAACGAACAGCTCGGCGTGAACGTGCTGCTGGACGGGCGCTATGTCGGGCTGGTGCAGGCCGACCTGCAGTTCCGAGCCATCGCCCTTTCGCCACTGAGCTACGGGTTCGTGAATGTCACCCAGGGCGCCTGCGCCGTGGAGCCGCCGCTGTGCCGCACCGACACGCTGGAGCCCGATGCCGGTGCCTTCGTGTACCTCTGGGCCGACGACGTCCGCATGTCCAGCGGCGGCCAGGCGCAACTGGCCACGCTGGCCGTGGACCGCGCGACGCGCAACCCGTTCTGACCGTTCAGTCCGGCGGCCGCTGCCGGCGGTCTTCCACGACCTTGACCACCAGGATGGTGGCCGAAAGCGCCAGCGTCACCGCATTGGCCACCACGATCGGCCACTGCCGCAGCGCCAGGCCGTAGGCCAGCCACAGCGCCACGCCCAGCGTGAAGGCGCCGTACATGGCCAGCGAGATGCCGCGCACGTCGCGCGTGCGCAGCGTCAGCAGCGCCTGCGGCACGAACGACGCCGTGGTCAGCGCAGCGGCCAGGTAGCCCAGAACGTCTTGCGGGTTCATGGCGTGAGCGGTCGGCGCGGCGGGTCAGTGTGGCGGATCAGCGCGAAGGTGCGTCGCTCAGCGTCCACTGCACCAGCGCGTCGAGCACCGGCCGCACCGTACCCGCTTGCGGGTGGTTGACGATGGCCACCAGCACATAGCGGCGGCCGCTGTCGGAAAGCACGTAGCCGGCAATGCCGTTGACGTCGCGCAGCGAGCCGGTCTTCAGGTGTGCCCGGCCAGGCGTGGCGAGCGAGCGGCGCAGCGTGCCGTCCAGGCCCGAGATCGGCAGCGACGACATCAGCTCGCTCATCACCGGGCGGTCGTAAACCTGCAGCAGCAGCCGCGCCAGCTGTCGGGCGCTGATTCGGGTACTGCGGGACAGTCCCGAGCCATTGTCGATGACGGGCGGGCCCGCCGCTTCGGCGGGCAACAACGGCGTCTCGACGTCAGCGGCGTCGGCCGGCCGGACAGGCAGCTGTGACGCCTGCGGCCGGAACGAAGGCGGCTGGCGCAACGCACTGCGCGTCGCCGCAGGCGCGGCGCTGGCGGCGGCACGGGGCGGCTCGCCGGCACGCTCGGCCACCCAGCCCATCAGCAGTTCGCGGGCGGCCTCCGCCGTGGCTGGCCGCTGGGGCGCCGCCTGCAGCGCCAGCGTCATGAACAGCTGCTGCGCCATCACGTTGTTGCTGAACTTGTTGATGTCGCGCACCACTTCGGCCAGTGGCGGCGAGCGCCACTCGAAGTTCGGTGGCGTGTCCGTCGGCGCCAGCCCTTCGCGCACGCGGCCCTGCAACTGGCCGCCCAGTTCGCGCCACAGCGCGGCAATCAGGCGTGCGTCGTAGGTGGCCGGCTGCGGGTCGGCCACCGGCCAGGCGAGTTCGCCGCAGGCGGCGGCGTAGCTGCCGGCAAAGCGGGTTCGGCCGGGTTCGAAGCCGGCCTTGAGCGCGCTGCGCCAGTCGCCGCAGGGGCCGTCGGCCAGCGGTACGCTGCGGTCCGCCACCGCGCCGGCCAGCGGCGGTTCGGCAGCCACACGCGCCACGCCGGCGGCAGTGTCGGGCAGGAAGGTGTAGACCACCGAGCGGTAGTTGAGCAGCAACGCCGCCGGCTGCACGTTGTGGGGCCGCAGCGGTTCGCCGTCGAAGTCGCCCGGGTGCGTGTCGGGCAAGGCGAAGGCGCTGCCGTCGAGCACGATGTCGCCGCGGATTTCGCGCACGCCCAGCGCCTGCACGCGCCGCAGCAGCAGCCACACGCGTTCCAGCACCAGGGTCGGGTCGCCGCTGCCTTTGATGACGAGCGAGCCCTCCAGCACACCGTCGCGCAGCGGGCCGGTCAGCCACACCGGTGTGCTCCAGCGCCAGGCCGGGCCCAGGCGGTCCAGCGCCGCGGCGGTGGTCAGCAGCTTGGCCAGCGAGGCCGGGTTCTGCGGTTCATCCTGCCGCCAGTGCAGCGCCGGCTGGTCGCGGGCGAGGTCGTAAACGACGACCGACAACGCACTGGCCGGCACGCGGACGCGCTGCAGGGCAGTCAGCACTTCCGGCGGCAGGTTCTGCGCCGCGCGCACTGGCGCCAGCACCGCCGCGGCGCACAGCAAAACACCGGCCACGGCCGCTCGGGATCGCAACATGCGGCCGATGATCGCACGGCTACACTGCGGCGCATGCCTGCTGCCACCGTGCCGAGAGTGCTGCCTGCGCCGGCTTGCGTGCTCGCTTTCGACACCTCCACCGAACGGCTGGCGCTGGGCCTGCAGGGCCCGGCCGGCGCATTCACGCGGCTGGCCGAGGGCGGCGCAGCGGCCTCGGCGGCGCTGCTGCCGCAGGTTCATGTGCTGCTGGCGCAGGCGGGGCTGGCGCTGGCCGACCTGGACGCCATTGGCTTCGGCCGCGGCCCCGGCGCTTTCACGGGGCTGCGCACGGCTTGCGCGGTGGCGCAGGGTCTGGGGCTGGGCCTGGCGCGGCCGCTGCTGCCGATCGACAGCCTGCTCATCGTGGCCGAGGATGCGCGTGCGCAGGCCGCGCCTGGAGCGGCCGACTTCGAGGTCGGCGTGGCCATGGATGCGCGCATGGACGAGGTCTACGCCGGCCGCTACCGCTGGCAAGGCGGCGACTGGCAGGTGCTGCAGACGCCGGCGCTGTTCAGCCTGCCGGCACTGGCCGAAGCTTGGGACCGCGCGGCGCGGCAGGCGCTGGCCGGCTCGGCGCTGGCGGCCTTCGGGTCGCGGCTGGGCCTGCCCGCGGGTGGTGTCCGGGTCGAAGCCGAACACGACCGCGCCGCCGCTGTGCTGCGGCTGGCGGTGCAGGCAGCGCAGGCCGGGCAGGGCGTGGATGCGGCCGCGGCGCTGCCGCTGTACCTGCGCGACAAGGTGGCGTTGACCACCGGCGAGCGCGAGGCCGCGCGCGCCCGGGCGGCGGCTTCGGCATGAACGCGTTGCTGCAGCCGCCGCCCTGGCGCCGCGCGATGGCGCTGCACGACCTGGACGCCGTGCTCGCCATCGAGGTGCGCGCCTACGGCTGGCCCTGGAGCCGGGGCAACTTCATCGATACGCTGGCCGCCGGCCATGTGGCCGAGGTGCTGGAAGACCGCGAGGCGGGCGTGATCGGCTATTTCGTGGCCATGACCGGCGTCGGTGAACTGCACCTGCTGAATGTCACGGTGGCCCCGGAATGGCAAGGGCAGGGACACGGTTCGGCACTGCTGGAGGCGGCGGTGGCCCATGGCCTGGAGCGGGGCCTGGCCGAGCTGTGGCTCGAGGTGCGCGAGAGCAACCACCACGCGCGGGCCCTGTATGCCCGCCGCGGCTTTGCCGAGGTCGGGCTGCGGCGCGGCTACTACCCGGCGGCGGGCCGGCGCGAAGATGCCGTGGTGATGCGCCTGGCGCTCACCGAAGGCGGGCCGCATGCCCTGGTCTGAACGGCAGACGGCCTTGCTGCGCGGCATGGGGCTGCGCGTGTGGGCGCCGCCAGTGGCGGGCGTGCCCGCCACGCCGCCACGGTTGCCACGGCTGCCGCGGCTGCCGCGGGCGCAGTGGCCGCAGTGGCCGCAGTGGCCACCCCGCACGCGCCGCCCGTGCCACCGGTCGCACCCGCCGCACCAAGGCCCCGTGCAGCGGCCGCACAGGAGGCGGCGCCACCGGTTGCCGGGCCGCCGCGCGGCAGCCGTCGCTGGCGGTCGGCCGCGCCGACGTGAGCACGCTCGGCTGGCCCGCTCTGCGCCAGGCCGTCGCCGATTGCCGGGCCTGCGGTCTGTGCCAGAGCCGCAAGCAGACCGTTTTCGGCAGCGGGCACCTGCAGGCCCAGTGGCTGCTGGTGGGTGAGGCGCCGGGCGAGCAGGAGGACGAGCAGGGCCAGCCCTTCGTCGGCGCCGCCGGCCAGTTGCTCGACCGCATGCTCGCGGCGTTGGGGCTCACGCGCGCCGAGGACGGCCCGCAGCCGCCCGAGCAGCGTGTCTACATCGCCAATACGCTGAAATGCCGGCCGCCGCGCAACCGCAATCCCAGCGCCGAGGAACTGGCCTCGTGCGAGCCCTTCCTGGTGCGCCAGGTCGAACTGCTCAAACCGCGACTGATCCTGGCGCTGGGGCGCTACGCGGTGAACGCCCTGCTGCGCAGCGACGAACCCATTGGCAAGCTGCGCGGCCGCGTGCACCGGTACGAAGGCGTGCCGGTGATCGTGAGTTACCACCCGGCCTACTTGCTGCGCAGCCCGCACGAAAAGGCCAAGGCCTGGGAAGACCTGTGCCTGGCGGCCAGCGTCTACGAGGCCGACGCCGGGCGCTGAACGCAGCGGCCTTCGACCGTGCGGAAGGTTCGGCCTTCGCTCAGCCCGGTCCGGTCGCCTTGCGTGGCCGCTGCCAGCCCGGGATGGTGGCCTGGCGAGCGCGCGCCACCGTCAGCTGACCCGCCGGCGCCGGCTTGCTGATGGTCGAGCCGCCGCCGATGGTGGCGCCGTCGCCCAGCGTCACCGGCGCCACCAGCACGCAGTTGCTGCCCACGTGCACGTCGTTGCCGATCACGGTGCGGTGTTTGTTGGCGCCGTCGTAGTTGGCGGTGATGCTGCCGGCGCCGAAATTCACGCGCTCGCCCACCGTGGCGTCGCCCAGGTAGGCCAGATGGTTGGCCTTGGCCCCCTTGGCCAGCGTGGAGTTCTTGACCTCGACGAAATTGCCGATGTGCACTTCGGCGCCGAGTTCGGCGCCTGGGCGCAGCCGCGCATAAGGGCCCACCAGTGCGCCGGCGCCCACGCTGGCGCCTTCGATGTGCGTGAACGGGTGGATCACCGCGCCGGCGCCGATGCTCGCGTCGCGCACGATGCAGTTCGCACCGATGCGCACGCCGTCGGCCAGCGCCACGCGGCCTTCGAAGAGGCAGTTGACGTCGATCTCGACGTCGCTGCCACAGGAAAGCCGGCCGCGCACGTCCAGCCGCGCCGGGTCGGCCAGGCGCACGCCGGCTTCCATCAGCGACTCGGCTGCCGCACGCTGGTAACGCCGTTCCAGGTCGGCCAGTTGCACGGGGCTGTTCACGCCCAGCACCTCGGTGTCGCTGGGCGCGGCAGTGGCCACCACCGGCACGCCCTCGGCCACCGCCAGGGCCACGATGTCGGTGAGGTAGTACTCCTGCTGCACGTTGTCGTTCTTCAGCGCCATCACCCAGCGCGAGAGCAGTGCCGTGGGCGCGGCCATCACGCCGGTGTAGACCTCGCGGATGGCGCGCTGCGCGGGGCTGGCGTCCTTGTGCTCGACGATGGCACGCACCTGCTCACCCGATCCGGCGGCGGCTGCCGACGCGGCCGGGGCGCGCACGATGCGGCCGTAGCCGGCGGCGTCGGGCAGTTCGATCGTCAGCAGCGCCAGCTTGGTGCCGCCACAGGCCTGCACCAGCGCCAGCGCGGTCTCGGGGCGGATCAGCGGCACGTCGCCGTTGAGGATCAGCGTCACCTCGTTGCCGGGGTCCAGCGCCGGCACCGCCTGCTGCACGGCGTGGCCGGTGCCCAGCTGCGGCATCTGGCGCACGAAGGTGGCGCCGCTGGCAGCGGCCTCGGCCTCCACCTGTTCGGCCCCATGGCCGGTGATGACCACGGTGCGGATCTTCCCGGCCCGATCCCCCAGCTGCGCGACGGTGGCCAGAACATGCTGCAATAAGCTTTGTCCGGCGAGCTTGTGCAGCACTTTCGGCAAGGCCGACTTCATGCGGGTGCCCTTGCCCGCGGCCATGATCACGACATTGAGTGCCATGCGGTTGTCTCTGGTCAAAAGCGCGATTATCGGGTTGCTGGTCCTGGTGCTGACGGCCTGCACCGCCGTGCGCGTGGGCTACAACAATGCGCCGACGCTGGCTTGGTGGTGGCTGGACGGTTATGTGGACTTCCGCCGCGACGACGCGCCGCTGGCCCAGCAGGGCATCGACCGCTGGTTCGAGTGGCACCGCGCCACCCAACTGCCCGCATACGCGGACTGGCTGGCCGCCGCCGCCAAGGACGTGCTCGAGCCCACGACGCCGGCCCTGGCCTGCCGCTGGCAGGCGCGTCTGCGCGATGCGCTGGAACCGGCGCTGGACCGCGCCATCGAGACCGCGGCCGACCTCGTGCCGAACCTGGGCGAGGCGCAGTTGCGCCATCTGGAGCAGCGCTACGCCAAGGGCAACGACGAGATGCGCAGCGACTTCCTGCAGCCCGACTTGGCCGAGCGGGCGCGCAAGTCGGCCGAGCGCACCGTGGAACGTGCCGAGCGGCTGTATGGCCGCCTGGATGAATCGCAAAAGCGCCTCATCGCTGCCGGCGTGGCGGCTTCGCCGTTCAACCCCGAACAGTGGCTGGCCGACCGTGAACGCCGCCAGCGCGACACCTTGACGATGCTGCGTGGTCTCGTCGCCCAGCGGGCCGACCGCGACCAGCGCGTGGCCGCGTTGCGCATGCTGGCTCTGCGCGTGGAGCGCTCGCCGAATCCCGAATATCGGGCCTACCAAGCCAGGCTCGGTGAATACAACTGCGGCTTCGCGGCCCAGATCCACAACGCCACCATGCCCGAGCAGCGCCGCAAGGCGCGCGACACGCTCATGGGCTGGGAAGAAGACCTGCGCGCGTTGAGCGCGCCGCCAGGCTGACGCGGCCGCTATTCGGGCAAGGTCACGACCACCCGGCGCGGGTTCAGGCCCAGGCGCGGAAAGTCCATCATCGCGGCGTCGAACATGGCCGCCAGCGCGCGTGCGCCGGGGCTGCCGCTGGCTTCGCTGCTGGCGCGCGCCTCGAACAAAGGTTTGCCGCTGGCACGGTCGCGGATCAGCAGGGCCACCTCGCGTTCGTAACGCGGCACCTGGGTCCAGCCCGACATGCCCCAGTAGGGCGACATCCAGGGCCCGTAGCGCCAGTTGCCGTAGCCGCCGCGCCACCACAGCGGGTCGTCCCAGACTTGCACGCCGATGAGCCGGTCTCGCGCGCCTACCTGCACCAGCACCGCGGGTTCCTGCCCGGGTGCCGCTGGCGTGAACCCGGCCTTGAGCAGCGCGCCCTGGGCGGCGGCCTCCAGCGCCGCGGTGTCCTCGGCCTGCGCCGGCTGCGAGGGCAGGCGTTCGAAGGCATAGCTGCCGGCCCGGCGGTCGGTGGGCCAGTCGCCGGTGCTCGAAACGTAGACGGTCAAGGTGTTGAACGCGGCGCAACCCGCCAGCAGCAGCGCGCTGGCCAGCACCAGCCAGGCAAGGCGAGATCTCATGCTTCAGTCCTCCTGAAACGGGTCACGGTCCAAGTGCAGCACCATGCTTTCGGGCTGCGCCGGGTTGGTGCAGGGATCGTCGTCGAAGGCCTTGTCACCGGCCGCATCGGCCACACCCGTGGCTTTGAGCGTGGTGAAGGGGTACAGGTTCCGGTCCAGCAGGTGCGAGCGCGTCACGTTCGCCATGGCGCGCAGCATGTTGTCACTGCGGCCCGGATACTGCCGCTCCCATTCGTGCAGCAT
>JAABPT010000480.1 GCA_011391855.1 Burkholderiales bacterium | reverse complement strand
CTGAGTTTGGGGCGATCGGCCATGTCCGGATTGGACCATGGTCGGCGCGGGTGCACGCCGTTTGCCGTCACCGCGTATCGTGCGGGGCCTGCGCCGGAGTCTTTCGATGTCGCCCCTCAAACTGTTCGTCTTCTGCCTGTCCTGTCTGGTTGCGGCCGCGGTGGCCGCCGCCCCGGCGTTGGCGCCCGCGCTGCGAGCCGAGCTCGACGCCGCCGTGCAAGCCTACGAGTCGGGGCGCATCGAACCGGCGCGCGTCGCCTTCGAGTCGCTGGCGCGACGCCAGGTGCCTGCCGCCCAGCACAGCCTGGCCGTGATGCACCTGCGCGGCGAGGTGCCGCAGCCCGACCTGGCGCTGGCACGGTCGCTGCTGACACGCGCTGCCAGCGCTGGCCTGGTGACGTCGCAGCTGGCGCTGGCACAGGGCCTGGAGAACGGCGACCTGGGGACGCGAGACCTGACGCTGGCCCACCGCTGGTACGAGGTGGCGGCGGTGGGCGGCAGCGTCGACGCCCAGGTGGCCATGGGCACCGCGCACTACCTGGGTCGTGGCCTGCCCAAGGATCCGCAGCGCGCCGCACACTGGTTCCGCGAAGCCGCCAAGGGCGGCGATATCGGCGCGATGTACCTGTTGGCTTCGATGTACGAGCAGGGCGACGGCGTCGAGCGCGACCTGCGGCTGGCGCACTACTGGTACGACCAGGCAGCGCGCCTGGGCGACGAGGCCGCGCCGGCCAAGGTGCGGGAACTGGGCGCGCAGCTGGCGGCGCCGCCGGCCTGATCGCCGACCGTCCGGCCGGCCCGTCGGCCTGGCGGCCTTCAAGCCGCAGCGGCTACAGCACCACCTTTACCAGCGGGTGTGTGCTCAGCGTGCGATACAGCTCGTCGAGCTGGGCGCGGCTGGTGGCGGTGACGGTGAGCGTCAGTCCCAGGTACTTGCCGGCGCTGCTGGGCCGGCGTTCGATGCTGGCCTCGTCGAAGCCAGGGTCGAACTGCCGTGCCACGGCCACCACCGCAGCTTCGAAGCCTGCCACGTGCTCGCCCATGACCTTGATCGGAAAGGCGCTGGGGTAGGGAATCAGGCTGTCTTCGACCGGCGCGGCCATCACAGCGACATCGTCGGCTTGGCCGCCTGGTAGGCCTCGTACAGCCGCCCGTACACCGGCCCGGGCTTGCCGCGCATGGCGCCGTGGCCGACGAGTTCGCCGTCGATGCGTGTCACCGGCAGGATCTCCTTGGTGGCCGAACTGAGCATCACCTCGTCGGCGGCCAGCACGTCGGCTTCGGAGATGGGGCGCAGGTTGTAGGCGATGCCGCAGTCCTCGCACAGCTCGCGCAGCAGCTCCACGCGGATGCCTTCCAGCACATGCTCGCTCTTGGGCGGGCCGAGCAGCGCGCCTTCGTGTGCGATCCACACGTTGCTGGCGGCGGCCTCGGTGAGCCAGCCGTCGCGAAACATGATCGTTTCCACCGCCCCGTGGTCGGCCGAGATCTGCCGCGCCAGCACGTTGCCCAGCAAGCTGATGCTCTTGATGTCGCCGCGCTCCCAGCGGAAGTCGCGCGCGGTGACGCAGGCCACGCCCTGGTGGCGCTGCTCGGCGCTGGCCGGCTTCATGGGGTTGACCATCATGAAGACGGTGGGCGTCAGCCCCGGCGGCATGACGTGGTCGCGCGGCGCCACGCCGCGCGTGACCTGGATATAGACGAGCAGTTCGTCGTTGCCCGTGGCGTCGCCCACACTCGCCACGAGCTGCCGGCACAGGGCCAGCCACTCGTCGTGGCCGTGCGGGTTGGGGATGCGCAGCTTGGTCAGCGAGCGGTTCAGCCGCGCCATGTGCTCGTCGAAGCGAAACAGCCGCCGGCCGTACACCGGCACCACTTCGTAGACGCCGTCGCCGAAGATGAAACCGCGGTCGAGCACGCTCACCTTGGCCTGCGAGACGGGCATGGTCTCGCCGTTGAGGTAACACAGCAGATCGGTCATGTCGGTGCGCCGGTTGATGCCTTGGATTGTGTCACGCGGGGTGGCGCAGGCGCGGGATGGCGTGGCCCTGGCGTCGGAGTTGCGCTACTGGATCCACAGCCGCAGCGAGTCCCAGGCGCGACCCAAGAGGCCCGCCAGCGGTACCGGCTCCAGCACCACCAGCGGCACGTTGGCCACTTCCGTGCCCGCCGCCGTGTCGACGCGGAGGTTGCCCACGCGCTGGCCTGCGGTGAGCGGTGCCACCAGCGGGTCGGTGCGCTCGACGGTGGTCTTGAGCTTGCCGCCTTCGCCTTTAGGCACGGTCACGAAGACGGCACCCGTTGCGCCGAGCTTGACCTGCGCGCGGTCTCCCTTCCACACCGGCACCGTGGCCACGGCCTGGCCGGCTTCGAACAGGCGCACCGCGTCCCAGGCCTGCCAGCCCCAGTTGATGAGCTTCTGGCTTTCGCTGGCGCGCGCCTCGCGCGAGGCGGTGCCCAGCACCACGCTCAGCAGGCGGCGGCGGCCGTTGGGCATCTCGCGCACGCTGCTGGTGACCAGGCAGTAGCCGGCGGCTTCGGTATGGCCGGTTTTCATGCCGTCCACCGTGGGGTCGCGGCCGAGCAGCAGGTTGCGGTTGTCCTGCTTGATATTGTTGTAGGTGTACTGCCGCATCGCGTAGATGGGGTGCAGGTCCGGGTGCTCGCTGATGATCTTGGCGGCCACCAGCGCCACGTCGCGCGCGCTGCTGGTGTGGCCGGCCTCGGGCATGCCGGTGACGTTCTTGAACTGCGTATTCTTGAAGCCCCAGGCCTGGCCCTGGCGGTTCATCATGTCGACGAAGTTCTCCACCGTGCCGGCCACGCCCTCGGCGAGTGCCACTGCGGCGTCGTTGCCGCTTTGCACGATCAGCCCGCGCAGCAGCTCGCTGACCTTCGGCGTCATCTTCGGGTCGATGAACATCACCGAGGCGCCGCCCTTGCGCTCGTTCCAGGCGCGCGTGGACACCGGCAGCGTCTGCTCGAGGCCGAGCTTCTTGTCGCGGATGGCGTTGAACACCAGGTAGG
This sequence comes from Burkholderiales bacterium, assembly GCA_011391855.1. Lineage (GTDB taxonomy): Bacteria > Pseudomonadota > Gammaproteobacteria > Burkholderiales > Burkholderiaceae_C > Rubrivivax. The sequence continues at coordinate 7,824 of JAABPT010000480.1, read as the reverse complement.
CGGTCATCAGCTTGGTCAGCGAGGCCGGCTCGGCCTGCGCGTCGGCGTCGCGCTCGGCGAGCACCTGGTTGCTGGCCAGGTCGATCAGGATGTACTGGCGCGCCGCGATCTCGGGCGGCTGGGGCAGTTGCGCGTGGCTGCTGAGGGAGAAGATGGAAACGGCGAAGGCAATGAGGCAGGCAGAAAGGGATTTCATCGGGACTCAGGTGGGGGTGCGCGGGTGCCAGGCACCCGTGACGATGTGCTTGAGCAGCGTCAGCTGCCCATGGAAGAAGTGGCCGGCGCCGGGGACCACGGTCACCGGCAAGGACTGTGGGCGCGCCCAGTCGAAGACGGCGCCCAACGGCACCACTTCGTCGGCTTCGCCGTGGATGACCAGCGTGTCGTTCGGTACCGGTGCCATCGGATAGGTCTGCACCGCCGGGCCGACCAGTACCAGGCGTTCGGCGTGCGCGCCCGGCGGCAAGCGGGCGGCGGCCTGCGAAGCGACATAGCCGCCGAAGGAAAACCCGCCCAGCACCAGCGGCTGGTTGAGACCGCGACAGGCGTGGATCACGGCCAGGGCGTCGTCGACCTCGCCCGTGCCGTGGTCCCAGTGGCCGGCCGAGGCGCCGATGCCGCGAAAGTTGAAGCGCACGGCCGTATAGCCCAGGGCCACGAAGGTGCGCGCCAGGGTCTGCACGATCTTGTTGTCCAGCGTGCCGCCGTGCAGCGGGTGCGGGTGGCACAGCACCGCCAAGCCGCGCCCGCTGCCGTGCGCCGGCGCGTCGATGGCGCACTCCAGGCTGCCGGCGGGGCCGGCGAGGGCACTGCGTTCGGTGCGCGGATTCATCGGCCCACGTCGGGCGCCAGCAGCAGCCGTTCGACGACCCGGCCCTGCATCAGGTGCTGTTCCACGATCTCGTCGATGTCGCTCGCGTCGACGTAGGTGTACCAGGTGCCCTCGGGGTAGACCACCGCCACCGGCCCGCCGGCGCAGCGGTCCAGGCAGCCGGCCTTGTTGATGCGCACGCCGCCCGGGCCGGCCAGGCCCTCGGCCTTGACGCGGGCCTTGCAGTGGTCGAAGGCGGCCTGGGCGCCTTGGCTGGCGCAGCAGGCCTCGCCATTCGTGCGTTCGTTGAGGCAGAAGAAGAGATGATGCTTGTAGTAATTCATGCCCGGGATTGTAGGCAGCGGGTTCCGCGCGGAGCCTTTCAGCGCCGCTGGCCCAGCCGCGACAGCAACCAGCCCATGGCCGCGTACGGCCACAGCCAGCCCACCCACTGCGCCAGGCCGTGGAAACGCACGAACTGGCCTTGCTCCCAGGCCTTGAGGCTTTGCGCGAAATACGGGTCGCCGGGCGCCTGCGCCACGCCGACCACCAGCCCCGTCACCACCATCAGGCCCACGCCCGCCACCAGCCGCGTGGGCAGCAGTGCCAGTCCGCCGGCCAGCACCAGACCGAGGGCCAGGCCAGGCAGGGTGGCCGGCGTGAGCCAGGCCAGCGCGTGCGCGGGGCCGTAGTTGAGCAGCGTGGACAGCGTCATGCCGCCCACGCCCAGCGCGCCAGCGCCGGCGGCCATGACCCCCCGTCGCCAGCCGGGCGCCATGACACCGTAGGCCAGCAGGCAAGGCGCGAGCAGACCGCAGGCGACGATCAGCACCTCGGCCAGCGGCCGCAGTTCCGTCGCCGGTGGCGCCGGCGTGGCCAGCAGCGCATACGCCGCTTCGGCCCAGGGCACGTCCTGCAGCCAGCCGGCCAGGATTTCGCGCAAGCGCTCGCCGATCTGCCCCAGGCCGAAGGGCACCGGCGCCGGAAACAGCAGCGCCACTGGCCACAGTGCCAGCAAGGCCAGCGCGCCGGCGCTGTCGCGCGCAAACCAGCGTTCGCGCAGCGCATGCCAGCGGTCGACCAGCCCCACGGCGTGCCCCAGCCACGCCAGCAGCGCGCCGCACAGGGCGCCGGCCACGTTCAAGGCCATGTCCTTGAGCGAGGGATGACGGCCGACCACGAAGTGCTGCAGCACCTCCATGGCGTAGGACAGCAGCGCCGGTGCGCCCACCGCCAGCAGCAGCGAAGGCAGCGTGCGCATGCCACTGCGCCGTGCCGCAATCAGCAGCAGCGCGCCCAGCGGCAGGTAGCCGGCCAGGTTGAACCAGCTGTCGACGTCGTCGCGCCAGGGCGGCCACGCCAGCGCGGCCATCGTGGCCAGCGTCTGCCCCGGCGGCCAGCGCCAGCCGCTGAAGGGGTAGAGGCTGGCATAGACCACCAGCACCGCGTAGGCCAGGGCCAGCGGCGTGGCCGAGCTGCGATGGCGCATGCCGGCCATCCTGGGCTCTCAGAAAGGCTTCACGACCACCAGCACCACGGTCGCCGAGAACAGCAAGACGGAGGCTTCGTTGAAGACGCGAAACCAGGTGGGGCCGCGGCGGTTGGCCGAGTGTTCAAAGCGGCGCAGCAGCACGCGGCAGACAGGGTCCCGGAGGTAGGCGCAGCTCATCAGGCCATTATTGCGAGGCTCGAGCGACGGCCGGAAAAAAAGGGCCCCGGCACGAAGCCAGGGCCTGGAAGCCTTATCGCTGTCATCACGCTAAGGCACCTGCTCAGGGAGGAAAAGCAGGGAATGACCACCTCGCGGCTATCATTCAATGACCACTTTAGCAGATCGAAAACACGCCCGCCAGACCGGTTTGCCCCCTCCGTGCCGGGGAGCGGCAGGGCCTCAGGAGACCCCCGTTGATCACCCCGCCGCCGTACCCCGCCAGCCGCCCGCGCCGCCTGCGCCGCGACGCCTTCACGCGCGACCTGGTGCGCGAGCACCGTCTTGCCGCCGCAGACTTCATCCTGCCCGTGTTCGTGCTCGACGGCCAGCGCCAGGTGCAGGACGTGGCCAGCATGCCCGGCGTGCAGCGGCGCAGCGTCGACGGCCTGTTCGCCGTGGCCGAGGAATGCGTGGCGCTGGGTATTCCGGTGATGGCGCTGTTCCCGGTCATCGAGCCGGCATTGAAGACGCCCGACGGCGCCGAGGCCACCAATCCCGACGGCCTGGTGCCGCGCGCGGTGCGTGAATTGAAGAAGCGCTTTCCGCAACTCGGGCTGCTCACCGACGTAGCGCTGGACCCGTTCACCAGCCACGGCCAGGACGGCCTGCTCGACGACACCGGCTACATCCTCAACGACGAGACGGTGGCGGTGCTCGCGCGCCAGGCGCTGGTGCAGGCCGAGGCGGGTGTGGACATCGTCGCGCCCAGCGACATGATGGACGGACGCATCGGCGCCATCCGCAACGCGCTCGAATCGCGCCGCCTGGTGCACACGCGCATCATGGCCTACAGCGCCAAATATGCCAGCGCCTTTTACGGCCCTTTCCGCGACGCCGTGGGCAGCGCGGGCAACCTGGGCAAGAGCGACAAGAAGGTCTACCAGATGGACCCCGGCAACAGCGACGAGGCGCTGCGCGAGGTGGCGCTGGATATCGCCGAAGGCGCCGACATGGTGATGGTCAAGCCCGGCATGCCCTACCTGGATATCGTGCGCCGCGTGAAGGACACCTTCCGCATGCCGACCTTCGCCTACCAGGTGAGCGGTGAATACGCCATGCTCAAGGCGGCTGCCGCCAACGGCTGGCTCGACCACGACGCGGTGATGATGGAAGCGCTGCTCGCCTTCAAGCGTGCCGGCGCCGACGGCGTGCTGACCTATTTCGCCCTCGAAGCGGCGCGCCTGTTGCAGCGCCGCTGATGCGCATCTTCCACGTCAGCGGCGAGCAGTTCACCGAACTGCACGCGCTGCCCGAGAGCCTGCCCGCGACCGGCTTCCTGTGGCTGGGCACCTCGCGCCGGGTCTTCGAGGTGCGCAGCGCCGAGGTACAGGCCGCGCTGCAGCGCTGGGGCGCGGGGCAGTTGGTCGACCTGCACGTGTCCGACCTGCTGAACAACCAGTTGCCCAGTCACTTCGACTACACCTCGTGGTACGACCTGATGGTGTTCCGGCGCCTCGCCGCCGGCGCCGGCAGCCAGGACTTGTTCGTCGACGACCGCCACGGCACGCTGGCATCGGCCAAGCGCGCGCTGGACGCCATCGACACCAGCCCGGTGGGCTTTGCCGTGTTCGACCGCGTGCTCGTCACCGTGCACCCCACCGACTGTGCGGTGCGCGACTATTTCGCCCAGCGCTACCTGTCGCTGGGCACGGCAGGCGACAGCCGCGGCACGTCGCGCCTGCCGAGCAACCCGCCGGACCTGATGCTGCGCATGGTCAACCACATGATCGACAGCTACCTGGACCTGCGGCGCCTGCTCACCCGGCAGCTCGGCACGCTACAGCAGGAACTGCTGGACCCGCGCAGCCGCTTCAACGACTGGCAGGTGCTGCTGGACAGCCGCAACGCGCTGCACCTGCTGGAAGACACCTGCGAGGACCAGCGCAGCGCGCTGCAGGAATGGATCGACGCGCTGGACGAATGGCCCGAGGAGGCCGACAAGCAGGCGCGGCGTGAACGCGAACTGCTGCGTGTGCGCTCGCGTGACGCGCTCGAACACGTGGAGCGTGTGCTCAGCCATGTGCGCCGCCTGGAGCAGAGCGCCGAGACCGCGGTGCAGATGCACTTCTCGGCGCTGGGCCACCGCACCAACGACATCATGCGCACGCTCACCGTGCTGACGGCCATCTTCCTGCCGCTGAACCTGATCACGGGTTTCTTCGGCATGAATTTCGACTTCCTGCCGCTGATCCATACCGCCGACGGCTTCTGGTTTGCCTTCTGGGCCATGGTGCTGTTGGGTGCGGGGCTGGTGGCCTTCTTCTGGCGCAAGCGCTACCTGGGCCGCAGCCAGCCTTGAGACCCGCGCCGCGGCAGCGTGCCCGCACGCGTTGCCTCGGCCTCGAATCGAGTGTTCGAACGGCTGGGCACCACTGGCCGCAGGGCTACAACTGCCGCTGCCGCGCCAGCGGCGGGTTCTTCGCGAAATAGCGCCGGATGCCGGTGGCCAGCGCGTCGACCAGGGCCTTGCGGTAGGCCGGGTCGCGCAACTTCGCTTCCTCTTCGGGGTTGGAGATGAACGCCGTCTCCACCAGGATGCTCGGGATATCCGGCGCCTTGAGCACCGCAAACCCCGCCTGTTCCACCTGACGCTTGTGCAGCCGGCCGACGCGGCCCATGTGCGAGAGCACATCGTGGCCGAGCTTGAGGCTGTCCTTGATCTGCGCCGTGGTGCTCATGTCGAGCATGGCCTGCAGCAGCTGCGGATCCTTCACCTGCGCCACGTTGACGCCGCCCACCTGGTCGGCCGAGTTCTCGCGCGCCGCCATCCAGCGCGCGGCCGCACTGGTGGCGCCCTTGTCGGACAGCGCAAAGACGCTGGCCCCGCGCGCCTCGGGGCGCATGAAGGCGTCGGCGTGGAGGCTCACGAAGAGATCCGCCTGCACGCGGCGCGCCTTGCGCACACGCTCGTGCAGCGGCACGAAGAAGTCGGCGTCGCGCGTGAGCAGCGTGCGCGTGTGGGGCAGGGCGTCCAGCCGGTCGCGCAGCTGCAACGCAATGGCCAGCACCACGTCCTTCTCGCGCAGCCCGGTGGGGCCGATGGCGCCAGGGTCCTCGCCACCGTGGCCGGGGTCGATGGCGACGATGACCAGGCGGTCGACTTCGCGGCGTTCGGCGGCCGTGATCGGTGTCGGCGCGGGCGGCGGGGCCGGCGTGGACAGTGCCACGGCCGGCGGCGCGGGCGCCGGTGCCGGTGCCGGTGCAGATCCCGGTGCAGGTGCCAAGGGCCGGGCCGGCGGCGGCGCGAGCACGGCGGGCGGCCCGGGCAGGGCGGGCGACGGCAACTCGATACGCGCGATCAGTTCGCCCAGGGCGTCCTGCACGGCCTGCGCGGCAGCGGCCTCGGCGGCTTCCTTGTCGCGGATCAGCGCCAGCAGCGGGTCGGCCGCCTGCACCGGGTAGAGGTCGAACACCAGGCGGAAGCGGTAGGCCGCCACCGGCAGCAGTGCGAACTGCTCCGGCCGCACCGGCCGCTTAAGGTCGAACACCAGCCGCACCACGCGCGGCTGGAATTGGCCCACGCGCACGCCGGCGATGTAGGGGTCGTCGGGCCGCACCTGGCCCACCAGTTCGCGCAGCGCGGCCTTGAGCTCCAGGCCGTCGATGTCGACGACCAGGCGCTCGGGCGCCTCCACCATCTGGTGCGTGGCCGCCAGCGGCAGGTCGGATTCGATGGTGATGCGCGTGTAGTCCTGTGCCGGCCACACCCGCACGGCCACGATGGCGGCGCCGGCCGCCCCGCGCGCCAGCTGCGGCGCGCCCAGCAGCAGCACCGCGCGGCCCATGGCGCGCAGCGCACGCCGGCGTGCGGGTGCGGTCATGGCAGCAGTTCCAGGCCGCACGGCGTGCAGGCCTGGACGCGCACCGCGCGCGCGTCGCCCTCCAGCGGCTCGATGTGCAGCTGCAGGTCGGGCACGGGCAGCATGCCGTCGGCCTTCTCGGGCCATTCGGCGAGCTTCAGGCCCGGCGCGGCGAAGAGGTCGCGGAAACCGGCGTCGGCCCACTCGCGCGGGTCGCTGAAGCGGTAGAAGTCGAAGTGCGAGATCGCCAGGCCCGGCACCGCATGGGATTCGAGCACGGCATAGGTGGGGCTCTTGATGCGGCCGGCCACGCCCAGCGCGCGCAGCAGGTGGCGCACGAAGGTGGTCTTGCCGGCGCCCAGCGGGCCGCGCAGTTCGATGAAGGCATGGGCCAGTGCCGGGCGCTGCGCCAGCGCAGCGGCAAAGGCCGCACAGGCCGCCTCGTCGGGCCAGTGCAGCAGGCGGGTTTCTAGAATCGGCTCATGCGCGAACAGCATCAGGTCGACGGGCAGGCGCTGGTGCAGCGGCTGCGGGGGTGGGCGCGTGAGCTGGGATTCTCCCAGATCGGCGTCGCCGACGTCGATCTTCACCACGCCGAGAAGGGCTTGCGCGACTGGCTGGACGCGGGCTTCCACGGTGGCATGGACTACATGGCCGCGCACGGACTGAAGCGCGCGCGGCCGGCCGAGCTGGTGGCGGGCACCGTGCGCGTGATCAGCGCGCGCATGGATTACCTGCCGCGCGATGCGGCTGCCGGCTGGGTGCAGACCGAAGAGGCGGCTTTGCGCGACCCGCAGCGCGCCGTGATCTCGGTCTATGCACGCGGCCGCGATTACCACAAGGTGCTGCGTTCGCGGCTGCAGAAGCTGGCCGAACGGCTGGCGGCAGAAGTCGGCCCTTTCGGCCACCGCGTCTTCACCGACTCGGCCCCGGTGCTCGAGGTGGAGCTGGCCACGCGCGCCGGCCTGGGCTGGCGCGGCAAGCACACGCTGGCGCTGGCGCGCGACGCCGGGTCGATGTTTTTCCTGGGCGAGATCTTCGTCGACCTGGCCCTGCCCACCGACGTGCCAACCGGCGCCCACTGCGGCAGTTGCAGCGCGTGCATCCAGGCCTGCCCCACGCAGGCCATCGTGGCGCCGTACCGGCTGGACGCGCGGCGCTGCATCAGCTACCTGACGATCGAACACGCCGGCCCGATCGACCCTGCGCTGCGGCCGCTGGTCGGCAACCGCATCTACGGCTGCGACGACTGCCAGCGGGTCTGCCCGTGGAACAAGTATGCGCAGCGCAGCACGCTGCCCGACTTCGACGAACGCGAGGGCCTGGGCCAGGCCACGCTGCTGGCGCTGTGGGCCTGGACCGAGGCCGACTTCCTGCGCCGCACCGAAGGCAGCGCCATCCGTCGCATCGGCTGGGCGCGCTGGCGGCGCAACCTGGCCGTGGCGCTGGGCAACGCCTGGCGCGAAGGCGGCGAGCCGTTGCTGGCGCAGGCGCTGGCGGCC
>JAABPT010000479.1 GCA_011391855.1 Burkholderiales bacterium | reverse complement strand
GCCGAATCGAAAGAGCAACTGCAGGCCAAGTACGAAAGCCTGCACGGCTGAACCCGTCCACGCCTTGCGCGCGCAGCCCGCCGGGCTGCGCCAAGTGAAAGGCCCAGGTGCCACCGCCCTGGGCCTTTGTCTTGCTGCCCGAAAATTGGGTTCGCTGCGCTACATCATGCCCAGCGCCTGCGGCAGCCAGATCGAAAGCGGCGGCCAATAAGTCACGAGCGCCAGGAAGACGAGCATCGTCAACAGCCACGGCCACACCGCCACCGTCATCTCGCTCAAGCCCAGCTTGCTGATGCCGCTGGCCACATAGAGGTTCAGGCCCACCGGCGGGGTGATCATGCCGATCTCCATGTTCACGGTGATCATCACGCCGAAGTGGATGGGGTCGATGCCCAGCTTCATGGCGATGGGAAAAAGGATGGGCGCCGTGATCAGGATGATCGACGAGGGCTCCATGAAGTTGCCCATCACCAGCAGCAGCACGTTCACCGCCAGCAGGAAGCCGATCTTGCCCAGGCCGCTGGCCAGCAGCCATTCGGAGATGGCCTGCGGAATGTTCTCGTGCGTGAGCAGGAAGGAGAACAGGATCGCGTTGGTGATGATGTACAGCAGCATCGCGCTCATGTTGGCGCTGGCCAGCAGCGTCTTCGGCACGTCCTTGAGCTTCAGGTCCTTGTAGACGAAGACGGCCACGATGAAGGCGTAGACCGCGCTCATCGCAGCGGCTTCGGTCGGCGTGAAGATGCCCGAATAGATGCCGCCCATGACGACGATGATCAGCGCCAGGCCCCAGATCGACTCGCGAAAGGCCGTCCAGCGTTCGCCCCAGGGTGCGCGCCGCTCTTTCGGGTAACCCTTGCTGCGCGCGCGGTACCAGGTGGTGAACATCAGCATCGCGGCCAGCACCAGCCCCGGTATCACGCCTGCCATGAAGAGCGCGCCGATCGAGCTGTTGGTGGACACGGCATACATCACCATCACGATCGACGGCGGAATGAGGATGCCCAGCCCGCCCGACGCCGCCACCACACCGGCGCCGAAGCGCACCGGGTAGCCGGCCTTCACCATGGCCGGGATCAGGATCGAGCCCACCGCCACAACGGTGGCCGGGCTCGAGCCCGAGATCGCCGCAAACAGTGCGCACGCCACCACCGCGCCCAGCCCCAGGCCGCCCGGCCAGTGGCCGACCAGCGAGGTGGCGAATCGGATCATGCGTTTGGCGACACCGCCGTGGGTGAGGAAGTTGCCCGCCAGGATGAAGAACGGGATCGCCATGATCTCGAACTTCTCGATGCCGGTGAACAGCTTCAGCGCCACCGCTTCCACCGGCACGTCGGTCAGGAAGAACAGGAACGACAACACCGTGAGGCCGAGCGAGATCGACACCGGCATGCCGGTGATCATGAGCACCGTCAACAGGCCGAAGATGATGAGGGCGTTCATGAGCGGTCTCCCTTTCGGCCGTCACCGCCCGGGGGCGCGTCATCCCGCTTCTTGTCGTGCGGGTGCATGTCGTCGTCGAGGCGGAAGACGCGGTCCTCGTCGCCCGGCTCGGGCAGGCCGATCTCTTCCACGCCCTCGACCTTGCCGTGGTCGTGGTGCGGCAGCTCGCCGGTGCGGATGAAGCCCAGGCAGACCTGCAGGAAGCGGAAGCACATCAGCCCCGAGCCGAAGGGCACGGCGCTGTAGACGATCCAGGTCGGCCACTCCAGGTCGGGCGTGGTCGGCCCTTCGTACAGTTCGCCAGTGTCCAGCCCGAGGGCCTGGAAGATGGCGTAATGCGCGCCGTTCTCCCACACGAAGGCGGCTCCCAGCGAGCCGATGATGCCGGTGAAGGTGGCCCCGGCCAGCAGGCCGAAGATGATGAACTTGGCGCGCAGGCCCTCGTTCAGCCGGTTGATCAGCACGTCGACGCCGACGTGGATGCCGGTGCGCACGCCATAGGCGGCGCCGAACTTGGCCATCCACACGAACATGATGATGCACAGTTCCTGCGCCCAGCCCATGTTCTGGCGCAGCAGCCAGTCCTGCAGGCCCGGCACCGGCAGCCCCGAGGCGTAGCGGTGCACGACAGCGGCGAAAATGATCAGCGTCGCCGCGCCGATGAGGAAGGTGACGAGCCACTCCTCGAGATGGTCCAGGATCTTGAGCATGCTCCCTCCTCGCACCAACGAGCGGCCGCGCAAAAAACCGCCGGGGCAGTGTGCCCCGGCGTTTGCATTCAGGACATCAGAGCTTGCCCGGGTCGAAGCCGGTGGCCTTGTAGACCGACTCGATCACGTCCTTGCCGATGCGCGACTCCATTTCCTTGTGCACCGGCACCATGGCCTTCTTCAGCGCCAGGCGTTCGGCCGGCGTCGGCACGTAGACCTGGGTCTTGCCGGAGGCCTTGACCTTCTCCAGCGCGCCGTCGTTCTCCTCCTTGGCGATCTTGTTGGCGTAGACGGTGGACTCCTTCATCGCCGTCTCGAGCTGGCCGCGCACGTCGGCCGGCAGGCCGTCCCAGAATTTCTTGTTGGTGATGACCGCATAGCCCAGGTAGCCGTGGTCGGACACGGTCATGTGCTTCTGCACCTCGTGCATCTTCTGCGTGTAGAGGTTGGAATGCGGGTTCTCGGTGCCGTCCACCACGCCGGTCTGCAGCGCCTGGTAGACCTCTGAGAAGGCCATCACCTGCGGAATGGCGCCCACGGCGCGCATCTGCGACTCCAGCACCTTGGACGACTGGATGCGCATCTTCTGGCCCTTGAAGTCCTCGGCCGTACGCAGCGGCTTGTTGGCCGAGAACGACTTGAAGCCGTTGTCCCAGTAGGCCAGACCCTTGATGCCCTTGGTCTCGAGCTTGGCGAACAGCTGCGCACCCACCGCACCGGTGGTCACCTTGTGCAGCTCGTCCGAATTGTCGAAGATGAACGGCAGGTCGAAGACCTCGAATTCGCGTGCGCCGAGCGGCCCGAACTTGGCCAGCGACGGCGCCAGCATCTGCACCGCGCCCAGCTGCAGCGCTTCCATCTCCTCCTTGTCCTTGTACAGCGTGCTGTTGGCGTAGACCTCGACCTTGACCTTGCCGGCGGTCAATTCGCCGGCACGCTTGGCGAAGAATTCGCTGGCCTTGCCCTTGGGCGTGTCCTGGGCCACGACGTGGCTGAACTTGATGACGAGCGGTTGCTGGGCGAAGGCGGCGAAGGCCAGGCCGGCACTGAGCAGGCCGGCGACGAGATGGCGCATTTTCATGACATGTCTCCTTTTGGTTGCATCGGATCGCGACGGCGCAGTCTCCGTCGGGCTGTCGCGCGGTGTCTTGACTTGGAACAAGTTCCGCGGGTCTTTTCGGGGGGGCGGGAGACCGCCGGGCGACGCTGCGGCGCCATGGCCTGGCGGCCGCCGCCCGTGCGGCCGGGCCAAGCGGCCGCCGCTTGACGCAACGCAAGCCGCACCAGCGCAGCGCAGCTAGTCTGCAGCCTGTTACCACCTCCGTTACAGGGGCCGCATGAAGAAACTGGTCGACGTGCTGGTGCTGGGCATCGGCAACGTGCTGTGGGCCGACGAAGGCTTTGGCGTGCGTGCGGTCGAGTCGCTGCATGCCGGCTGGGTGTTCCCGCCCGAGGTGCGGCTCATGGACGGCGGCACTTTGGGGCTGGGCCTGTTCGAAGACGTCGCCAGCGCCAGCCACGTGCTGGTGTTCGACGCCGTCGACTGCGGGCAGCCCGGCGGCACGCTGAAGGTGTTGCGCGGCGCCGAGGTGCCGGCCTGGGGCGCCCAGCGCATCTCGCCGCACCAGAACGGGTTCAACGACGTGCTCGCGCTGGCCCAGATCGGCGGCCGGGCGCCCGAGCACATCACCGCCATCGGCGTGCAGCCGGTGACGCTGGACGACTTCGGCGGCAGCCTGCGGCCCGAGGTCAAGGCGCGCCTGCCCGAAGCCGTGGCGCTGGCGGTGCAGGAACTCGGTGCCTGGGGTTTTGCGGCCAGGCCGCGCGCACCCGGCAGCGCCTTCGAGCCGCTGAACGACCGCTCGCTTGCCATCGAGGCCTACGAGGCCGGGCGGCCTTCTGAAGACGACGCCTGCCGCGTGGCCGACCCGCGCGTGCTGGCCCTTTCGGGCGGGAGTGAATGACATGTGCATCGGCACACCGATGAAGATCGTGAGCTGCGAAAACGGCATGGCCCTGGCCGAGGGCCGCGGCCAGACCGAGCGGCTGAACATGCTGATGGTGGGCGAACTGCCTCCCGGCAGCTGGGTGCTGGCCTTCCAGGGCGCTGCGTTGCGCCCCCTGACCGCCGAAGAGGCGGCGCAGACCGACGCCGCGCTGGACGCACTGGCCGCCGTGCTGGCCGGTGGCGACACCACCGACGCGCATTTCCGCGACCTGATCGACCGCGAACCGCAGCTGCCCGCGCACTTGCGGGATCGCCTGCAGACCCACCCGCAAGGAGACACGCCATGAGTGCCATCCCGATGCCGGTGCAACCCGGCGCCGATATCCTGACCGCGTATCCGCTGGTCGAGCAGATGTTCAGCCGTCACGGTTGCACACGGGTCGACGCCGACGACGTCGAAGCTTTCCTGGCACGGCCTGGCCACGCGCTGCTGGTCTTCACCGAGGACCCGATGCGTTTCAAGGAAACGCTGGACCTGGCGGTCATCGTGCCGCAGCTGCAGCGCGCACTACCCGGCCGCTTTGTGGTGGGCGTGCTGCTGCCCGAAGCGGCGCGCCAGGTGCAGCGGCGCTACGGCTTCCACCGCTGGCCGGCGCTGGTGATGCTGAAGGACGGCCTGTATGTCGGCGTCATCGACGGCCTGCGCAACTGGGACGAATATATCGAACAGATGCAGGCCTTGCTGGGCGCCGCCCCCACGCGGCCGCCCACCGTGGGCATTCCCGTGCGCGGTCCCGGCGCGGCCAGTTCCTGCGCCACCTGAGCCCACCCACCCTGGCCGCCGGACCCACCCAAGGAGTGACGATGAAGGACTTCCCCGTTCCTGTGCGCAGCATCGGCCCGGGCAGCCAGCCCGGGGACGAAGACGCCGAACTCGACTTCCTGCCCATGCCGCGCGAAATGAATACTTTCGCCATGCCCCGCGTGCCGGAGAAGGTCGACCCGGCTGCACTGGCCGCATCGCGCGACTTGCTCGCGGGTTTCCTGGCCGCGCTGCAGGCCTGGGACCCCGACAGCGGCAGGCCCGGCCCGCGCGTCGACATGGGCGACATCGGCGCCGCCGCGCTCGAAATCACGAACCAGATGCTGGGCGAAGGCGAGGTCTCGATCCAGATCAAGGGGCCACGCCCCTGCCGCATCCAGGAAAGCGTCTTCACCGGCCTGTGGCGCTGCTGCGAATTCGACGCCCAGGGCCGGCTCGTGGCCGACTGGCTGGAAGCCGGCGCCGTGCCCGACGTGGCCGTGCAAGCCGCGTCCGCGGGAGCCGCTGCCGGACTGCCCGCCGTGGACTGGCCCGCCGGCGCGATGAACTCGCCCGCACTGGTGGCCGAGATCGCCAGCCAGCTGCAGACACGCGACCCCGCCGCCCGCGCGCATGTCATCAACCTGACGCTGTTCCCGATGACGCCCGACGACCATGCGGTGCTGGAACGCGCCCTGCCGGTGGGCCCGGTGGCGATGATCTCGCGTGGCTTCGGCAACTGCCACGTCACTTCCACGCTCACGCGCGGCGTCTGGCGCGTGCAGTATTTCAACGCCATGAATACGCTGATCCTCAATACGCTGGAAGTGGTGGGCGTGCCCGAAGTGGCGCTGGCCTCCGGCGAAGACCTGGCCGACAGCCGCGAGCGCCTGGCCGAACTGGTGCAGTGGATGGACGAGTCGGTGGCCGAAGCAGCACCGAACTGAGGCGCCAGCGACATGAGCACCGTGGGCTTCCAGGGCTTCGGCAACGAGCGCGAGATCGGTCCCGAAACGCGGCTCGAATGCAAGATCTGCTGGTACGTCTACGACCCGGCCGAGGGCGATTCCGTCTGGCAAGTGCCGCCCGGCACGCCCTTCACGGCGTTGCCGCCGCACTGGACCTGCCCCAACTGCGCGGCACTGCACAGCCAGTTCATGGTGATCCCGGATGACCGACCTCGATGACTGAAGCCGCACTGCCCGGCACGCAGGCCGCCGTCGAGCCGCCGTTGCCCGACCCGTCGCCGCGGCTGACCGCGGCCTTTCGCGAGGTTGCCCGGCGCATGGAAGGCCTGGGTTTCGTGAACCCGGCACTGGAGGTCGAGGCCGTGGCCTTCGAACCCTGGCAGGGCCACTGGCTGGGCGTGATGGTCACGCCCTGGTTCATGAACCTCGTGCTGCTGCCGCGCCAGCGCAGCCTGTGGCAGCCGCTGCCGCTGCGCGGCAAGCGCAAGCTGCACTTCCCGGCCGGCGTGTTCGAGTTCATCGGCGCCGACGATCCGGCGGTGGGCGAGCACCAGACCTGCTCGCTCTTTTCACCCATGCACGACTTCCAGGACCAGGCCGCGGCGCGGCTGGTGGCGCGCCTGGCGCGCGAGGCCTTGTTCGACACCGACAACGCCGAAGTGCCTGAATTCCCGCAAGCCGACCTGTCGCCCGACACGCCCGCCACGCCCGCCCAGGCGGACCCGCAGCGCGCCAGCGCGGCGCCCCCGGCCCCGGTGTCCAAGCGCGACTTCCTGCGTGGCCGCCTGGGTGGCAGCCCCCATGTCGATCGAGGGTGAAATCACCGTGACCCTGCACTGGGACGGGCAGCGTGTGCGCCATGTCGGCCTGGCCTCGACGCGCCCGCTGGTGGCCTCGCGCGTGCTGCTCGGGCGAGCGCCGCCCGAGGCAGCCGCGCTGGTGCCGCGGCTGTATGCCCTGTGCGGCCAGGCCCAGGGAGCTGCTTGCGCCGCCGCCTTGCGCGCCGCCGCGGGCAGCGACTGCGCAGCCGAAGGTCTACCCGGAGCCAGTGCCTGGACCGTGGTGCTGGAGTCGCTGCAGGAAACGCTGTGGCGCCTGTTGATCGACGCCCCGCGTTCGCTGTCGCTGCCGCCCAAGGCCGCTGCGGTGGCGCCGGTGCGGGCCGCCGTCGCACTGGCCATCGCCGCCTTGAAAGCCCACCCGGATGAAAGCCGTGCAGCGCTGGCCGCGGCGGCCGGTGCGCTGAGCGAGATCGCGCGTGAGCATGTCTACGGCCGCCCACCCGCGGCCTGGCTCGAACTTGCCGACGCGGCCTCCTTCGACGCCTGGCGTGACAGCGCGGCCACACTGCCGGCCCGCGCGCTGGCCCGGCTGGCGGCCACCGCCCCCGGTTTGTGCCGCAGCGACACGGCCCTGATGCCCGGCCTGGACGACGAAGCCTGGTGGTCGGCCGTGGTGCCGGCGCTGCAGCAGGACCCGCTGTTCGCACAGGCGCCCACCTGGGGCGGCCGGCCGGTGGAGACGGGTGCGCTTTCGCGCCTGCAGGCACAGCCGCTGGTGGCGGCGCTGATCGCGCGCGAAGGCCACAGCGCGGCCACTCGTCTTGCAGCGCGGCTGGTGGAAGCGGCCACGCTGCTGGTCGAACTGGCGTCGCCCCATGCTGCGGCCAGTGGCTGGATCCGCAGCTGGACACTCGCCGACGGCACCGGCCTGGCCGCCGTGCAGACCGCGCGCGGCCTGCTCATCCATCACGCGCGGCTGGCGCAAGGCCGCATTGCCGAGTACCGCATCGTGGCGCCCACCGAATGGAATTTCCACCCGCAGGGCGCGCTGTTCCGCGGCATCGTCGGCACCGAGGCGCCCGACGAAGCCACGCTGGTGTCGCGCACCGGTCTGGCGGTGCACGCACTTGACCCCTGCGTGGGCTTTCGGATCGAGGTCGTTCGCCATGCATGAGATGTCGCTCGCCGAAGGCGTGCTGCAGCTGGTGGAAGACGGTGCGCGCGCCAACGCCGCCACCGCCGTGACGGCGGTCTGGCTGGAGATCGGGACGCTGGCGCAGGTGGAAGTGGAAGCGCTGCGCTTCTGTTTCGACGCCGTCACGCGCGGCACCGTTGCCGAAGGCGCCCGGCTGGAGATCGTCACCCCACCCGGCCTGGCCTGGTGCATGCCCTGCGGCGGCCAGGTGCCCATCACGCAGCGCGGCGACGCCTGCCCGCATTGCGGCAGCCACCAGTTGCAGGTGGTCAAGGGCGACGAGATGCGCGTCACCGAAATCGAGATTGCGTGAAGGCGCGGTCTCCACGAAAGGAAACGAAATCATGTGCGTCACTTGCGGTTGCGGCAGCGACCAGACCCATGTCGAGGGCGAGAGCCATGTGCACGAGCACACGCATGCCGATGGCACCACCCATGCCCATCCGCATGCCCATGCGCACGAACACGCCCCCGGCGGCGGGCACCGGCACCAGCATGCCGACGGCAGTTGGCACAGCCACGATCACGGCGAGGCCGCCGCCTCCGGCGCTGCGCTCGGCGCCGCCCACGCCCCGGGCGTGACACCGAAGCGCATGGTGCAGATCGAACAGGACATCCTGGCCAAGAACGACGCCATCGCCGCGGCCAACCGGCAGCGCCTGGCCGACCGCGGCATCTTCGCGCTCAACCTCGTGTCCAGCCCGGGTTCGGGCAAGACGACGCTGCTGGTGAAGACCATCCAGGCGCTGCAGGGCCGGCTCAAGGTGGCGGTGATCGAAGGCGACCAGCAGACGACGCTGGACGCCGACCGCATCCGCGCCACAGGTGCACCGGCCGTGCAGGTCAACACCGGCAAGGGCTGCCACCTCGACGCCGACATGGTGCGCCGGGCGCTCGACCGGTTGGACCCCGCCGAAGGCAGCCTGCTGCTGGTGGAAAACGTCGGCAACCTGGTGTGCCCGGCCGCCTTCGACCTGGGCGAGGCGCACAAGGTGGTCATCCTCTCGGTGACCGAAGGCGAGGACAAGCCGCTGAAGTACCCCGATATGTTCCATGCCGCCGACCTGTTGATTGTCAACAAGACCGACTTGCTGCCGTACGTCGACTTCGACGTCGACGCCGCCATCGGCCATGCGCGCCGCGTGCGGCCCGGCATCGAGGCGCTGCGCGTCTCGGCCACCACCGGCGAAGGCATGGACGCCTGGCTGGCCTGGCTGGAACGCGGCGCGGCTGCGGCGGGTGCGGCGCGCGAAGGCAATGTCGAGGCGCTGCGACGCCGCGTGGCCGAACTCGAAGCCCGGCTTGGTGCGGGCGACTGAATTCAACTGCAGCCGGCTGCCCATGAACGCGACCCGAGCTCCAGCCAGCACCGGCCTGTCTTCCGCCCGGGCGGGAGAGGGTTGGGGTGAGGGTGGGATGCCGGCAGCCGAGGCACCCCGCATGCGTCGCCAGATCCAGGTGCGCGGCATCGTGCAAGGCGTGGGCTTCCGGCCCTTCGTCTACCGCCTCGCGCACGAGCTCGGCCTGGCCGGCTGGGTGCGCAACGACGGCGACGGCGTCACGATCGAAGCCGAAGGCAGCAGCGCACAGCTCCAAGCCCTGCTGCGCCGGCTGCGCGACGACGCGCCGCCGCGCGCCCGCGTCGACCAGGTGCTGCCGGCCACGGCCATGCTGCCCACCACCGGTCGGCCCGGTTTTGCCATCGTCGAGACGCGCGGTGACGCGGGTTGCGCCGTGCGCACCGCCATCGGCCCCGACACCGCCGTCTGCCCCGACTGCCTGGCCGACATGTTCGACCCGGCGGGGCGGCGCTGGCGCTACGCCTTCACCAACTGCACGAACTGCGGCCCGCGCTACACGATCACACGCACCCTGCCCTACGACCGCGCCATGACGAGCATGGCCGCCTTCGCCATGTGCCCGGCCTGCGCGGCCGAATACCGCGCCCCGCTGGACCGCCGCTTCCACGCCGAACCCAACGCCTGCCCGGCCTGTGGCCCGAAGCTGAGCCTGATCGATGCAGGCGGTGCCGCGGCGGAGGGCGTCGACCCCATGGCCGGCACGCTGCAACGCATCCAGCGCGGCGAGATCGTCGCCATCAAGGGCCTGGGCGGCTTCCATCTCGTCTGCGACGCCCGCAACGCCAGCGCGGTGGCCACGCTGCGCGCACGCAAGGCGCGCGAGGCCAAGCCGCTGGCCGTGATGGTGGCGAACGTGGCCTCAGGTGCCGGACTGGCGTGCATCACCGCCGCCGAGGCAGAGCTGCTGCAAAGCCCCGAACGCCCCGTGGTGCTGTTGCGCAAGAGCGCAACGGCGGATTCCCTGCTGCCCGGCGTGGCACCGGGCCTGGCCTGGCTGGGCCTGATGCTGCCCTACACGCCCTTGCAGGTGCTGCTGTTCCACGAAGCGGCCGGGCGCCCGGCCGGCACCGACTGGCTGCAGCAAGCGCAGCCGCTGGCCCTGGTGATGACCAGCGCCAACCCGGGCGGCGAGCCCCTGGTCATTGGCAACGAAGAAGCGCGGGCCCGCCTGGCCGGCATCGCCGACGCCTGCCTGCTGCACGACCGCGACATCGTGCAGCGCTGCGACGACAGCGTGCTGCGCGCGGTGGTCGGGGATCCGGGTCGCGGCTTCCAGTTCATCCGCCGCGCGCGCGGCTATACGCCGCGGGCCATCCAGCTGGCCCACGCCGGCCCCTCGGTACTGGCCCTGGGCGGCTGGTTCAAGAATACGGTGTGCGTGACGCGCGGCGACGAGGCCTTCGTCTCGCAGCACGTGGGCGACCTGGACAACGCCCCCACCTGCGGCGCCCTGGACGCGACCGTGGCGCACCTGCTGCACATCCTGCAGGTGCAGCCGGTGCTCGTGGCACACGACCTGCACCCCGATTTCTACAGCACGCGCCTGGCCGCACGGCTGGCCGCCGAGCACCACGCGCCGCTGCACGCGGTGCAGCACCACCACGCCCACATCGCCGCCGTGCTGGCCGAACACGGCGTGCGCGGCCCCGTGCTCGGGCTGGCCATG
>JAABPT010000478.1 GCA_011391855.1 Burkholderiales bacterium | reverse complement strand
ACGCCGTGCATCACCCGTTCACGGCGCCCAAGGAAGGCCACGAGGATTACATGGACACCGACCCCGGGCGTTGCGTGGCCAAGGCCTACGACATGGTGCTCAACGGCTGGGAGATCGGCGGCGGTTCGGTGCGTATCCACCGCGCCGAGGTGCAGAGCAAGGTCTTCCGCGCGCTCAAGATCGGGCCCGAGGAAGCGCAGCTGAAATTCGGCTTCCTGCTCGACGCGCTGAAATACGGCGCGCCGCCGCACGGCGGGCTGGCCTTCGGGCTGGACCGCATTGCCACGCTGATGGCCGGCGCCGAGAGCATCCGCGACGTCATCGCGTTTCCGAAGACGCAGCGGGCGCAGTGCCTGCTGACAGGGGCGCCGAGCCTGGTCGACGAGGGCCAGTTGCGCGAACTGCACATCCGGTTGCGCAACCCTACGCCGGCGGCTTGAACGACTAAATTAGCTAAAATGGTCGAGTTGTCCGAAAGACACTGCGAAGGAGCCCGGCCATGGAAGTTACCGCCACCGAAGCCAAGAACCGGCTCGGCCAGATGCTCGAACACTGCCAGCGCGAGCCGGTGGTGATCGAGAAGTCCGGCCGGCGGCACAGCGTGCTGATCTCTGCGCAGCGCTTCGACGACCTGCTCGCCGCCGAACGCCGCCTGTCGCGACCGTCCGGGGAGCCCCGTACCGGCGAGGAGTTCTACGCCAAGTACAAGGACTGGGTGGACGAAAACAACCGGCGCTTCGAACAGTACGGTTTGTGGAACGAAGAGTTCCGCACCTGGTGAGCCACCGTGGCCCAGTGGGACGTTTTCGCCAACCCCAGCCCGCGCATGCGCCAGGTGTTGCCTTACGTGGTGGTGTTGCAGAGCGACCTGTTGAGCGGCCTGGGCACGCGCCTGGTGGCGCCGCTGGCGCGCCAACTGCCCACCCAGCCCGGGATCACGGCACGGCTGTCGCCGGCCCTGGACGTTTGCGGCGAGCGCGTCACCCTGGTGGCGCAGGAATGCGCCCCGGTCGACGCCCGGGCCTTGCGCGACCCGGTGGCTTCGCTGCGTGAGCAGTCGCACCTGATCGTCGACGCTCTCGACGCTATGGTCAGCGGTGTCTGAGCCGCGCCCCCCCAAGATTCCCGAATCGGTGCTGGTGGTGATCCACACGCCGGCGCTGGAGGTGCTGCTGATCGAACGCGCCGACAAGCCCGGCTACTGGCAGAGCGTCACCGGCTCGCTGGATGCGCCCGACGAGCCGCTGGCCGAGACCGCCCGCCGCGAGGTGCTGGAAGAGACCGGCATCGCCGGCGGACTGCTGCGCGACTGGGGCCTGACCAACCGCTATGAGATCTACTCCGTGTGGCGCCATCGCTATGCCCCGGGCGTCACGCACAACACCGAGCATGTCTTCGGCCTCACCGTCGAGCCCGGCACGCCGGTGCTGCTGGACCCGCGCGAGCACCTGCGTTTTCAATGGCTGCCGTGGCGCGACGCGGCCGACCTGTGCTTTTCGCCCAGCAACGCCGAGGCCATCCTGCAACTGCCGAGCCTGGCCGGCACCGCCCGATGAACGCCCTGAACCCATTGAATTCCACGCTGCTGCCGCCCAGCGAGCGCAGTGGCACCGCCACCGGTACCTTGCGCGTGGCCACCTACAACATCCACAAGGGCGTGCGCGGCGTGGGCCCGCGCAAGCGGCTGGAAATCCACAACCTGGGCCTCGCGGTCGAGTCCTTCGACGCCGATCTGGTGTTCCTGCAGGAAGTGCGGCTGCACCATAGCCGCGAGGCACGGCGCTTCGCGCGCACTTCGTTCGGCTGGCCGGCCGAGGGCCAGGCCGAATTCCTGGCCCCCGAAGGCTATGGCGTGGCCTACCGCACCAATGCGTTCACGCGCTGGGGTGAACACGGCAACGCGCTGCTGGCGCGCTGGCCCATCGGCGACGTGGGCCACCACGATGTCAGCGACCACCGCTTCGAACAGCGCGGCCTGCTGCACGTGCCGGTGGCCTGGAACGGCACCATGGTGCACGCCGTGGTGGTGCACTTCGGGCTCGTGCACCGCAGCCGCATGCGCCAGGTGCAGCGGCTGGCCCAGTTCATCGAGGCCGAGGTGCCGCCCGGCGAGATGTTGGTGGTGGCGGGCGACTTCAACGACTGGGGCGAAAGGCTGGACGACGCCATGTGCGGCTGCGGCCTGCAGCGCGCCGTGGCGCCTGGCGGCCAGCGCCTGCACAAGGCGACCTTTCCTTCGCTGGCGCCGGTGTTCGCGCTCGACCGTTTCTACGTGCGGGGCCTGGCCTGCCGCTCGACGATGGTGCCGCGCGGCACGACCTGGGCGCGCATGTCGGACCACCTGCCCCTGGTGGCCGAGCTCGAGCGCTGTTGAAGGCACCGCCCGTGCCCGGCGCCGACCTCGATGCCCTGCGCAGCTGGACCCGGGTTCCGGCACCGCGCTTCGTGGGCGGCAACCGGGTCGACCTGCTGGAAGGCGGCGACGCCTTGTTCGCGCGCATGCGCCAGACCATCGACGCCGCCGTGGTGGAGGTCTGGTTGGCCACCTACATCTTCCACGACGACCCTGCGGCCACCGGCATTGCCGACGCACTGAACCGCGCCGCGGCGCGCGGTGTGGCGGTGCACGTGGTGGTGGACGGCTTCGGTTCCATTGCCACCCTGCCGCGCGTGCGTGCACTGTTTGCCGGCGGCGGCGTGCGGCTGGAGGTCTTCCGCCCGCTCGACCGCTGGTATTCGTGGCTGCAACCGGGCCAGCTGCGCCGCCTGCACCAGAAGCTGTGCGTTTGCGACGAGAAGGTGGCCTTCGTGGGCGGCATCAACCTCATCGACGATCGCCACGACATGAACCACGGCTGGACCGACACGCCGCGGCTGGACTATGCGGTGGAAGTAAGCGGGCCGCTGGCGGCTTTCGTTCACGCCACGGCGCGTGCCATGTGGGCCCGTGCCCACCTCACGCGCGGCTGGCGCGACGAAGTGCGTGCCATCGCGCGCAGCGCGCGGCCGGGCAAGAAGGCCATGGCCGTGCTGCGCGAACTGCGCGGCGTGACGCCGGCCGTCGAAGAACCGGACCGGGCGCCCGTGCGCGCTGCCTTCATCGTGCGCGACAACGTGCGCCAGCGCCGCGCCATCGAGCGCAGCTACGTGGAGGCGATACGCCACGCCAAGACACGGGTCGACATCGCCGTGCCCTATTTCTACCCCGGGCGAAGTTTTCGGCTTGCGCTGCGCCGTGCCGCGCAGCGCGGCGTGCGCGTGCGCCTGCTGCTGCAGGGCAAGATCGACTACCGCATTGCCGCGCTGGCCGCGCGCGTGCTCTACGACCAGATGCGCTTTGCCGGCGTGCGCATCTTCGAATACACGCCGGCCTTCCTGCACGCCAAGGTGGCGGTGGTGGACGACGACTGGGCCACCGTGGGCAGCTCCAATATCGACCCGCTGTCGCTGTTGCTCAACCTGGAAGCCAACGTGGTGGTGCGCGACCCCGACTTTGCACGCGCCCTGGCCGAGCGCTTCGACGCCGCCTTCGCGGCCTCCGTCGAGGTCACTGCCACGCCCATGCAGGCCGGCTGGCGCGGCTGGCTGCAGCGGGCGCTGGTGGCCTGGGCGGCGGCGCTGTACCTGCGCGTGGCCGGCATCACCGGCCGCTATTGAAGGCGCCCGGCGCCAGGGGATCTTCGCCGAAGCGGTTGCGCCCACGCGTGCCGCGCAGGAAGCCGTTGTCCACCAGCGCCCAGAGCCAGCCCACCACGGGCACCAGCACGATCAGCACCCACCCGCCGGACTTGTCGCGGTCGTGCCAGCGTTTGGCCGAGACAGCCACCACCGGCCACATCAGCAGCAGGTTGACGGCCCATTCGGCGTCTTCGCGCGGCACCCGCGCAATGCCCAGCAGGGCGTGCAGCAGCAGCGCCGCGCCCAGTGGCAGCCCGACACCCCAGCGCCAGAAGTCGGCGCGGCTGATGCGCCCGCGCGGGTCGAGCAGCATGCGCCAGGGGGGCATCGGCTCGTCGTCGAGATCGGGCAGTTCGGGAGGCGGCGGCATGGGGAGGGCGTGGAGCGCGGCTGATGGCCGGAAAGGCTGCGCCGGCGATGCTGGATTCTGACGTGCGACCATGGCGGCCAACTGACGCCGGAGCCCCCGATGCCTGCCTGCCGCTGCCGCGCCGCCATGCCTGCCGCTATGCCTGCCGACCTGCCTGCCCACCTGCTTGCTCACCTGTTTGCTCACCTGCTGCAAGCGTGCACCTGCCGCAGCCGTTCCGCCATGACTGAAACCGCGGCCGACGACCTGGTGGTGAATCGCCCCGAGGGCCTGTACTGCCCGGCCGGCGACTTCTGGATCGACCCCTGGCGGCCGGTGTCGCGCGCCGTGATCACGCACGCCCACGCCGACCATGCCCGGCGCGGCCACGGCGCCTATCTGGCCACCGCGGTGAGTGCCGGGGTGTTGCGTGCGCGCCTGGGCGCCATCACGCTGCAAGGCCTGGACTACGGCGAAGCGGTTTCGGTGGGCGGCGTGCGCGTCAGCCTGCATCCGGCCGGCCATGTGCTGGGTTCAGCACAAGTGCGGCTGGAGCATGCCGGCCGGGTGTGGGTGCTGTCGGGCGACTACTTTGTGAGCGGCCATGCCGGCGACCACAACGACACCTGCGCCCCCTTCGAGCCGCTGCGCTGCCACTGCTTCGTGACCGAAAGCACCTTCGGGCTGCCCATCTACCGTTGGCGCCCGCAGCGCGAGGTGCTGGCCGAGGTGAACGCCTGGTGGCAGGCCAATGCCGAGGCCGGCCGCACCAGCCTGTTGCTGGCCTACAGCTTCGGCAAGGCGCAGCGGCTGCTGGCGGGGGTGGACGCTTCGATCGGCCCCATCGTGGTGCATGGGGCCGTCGAGCCGCTCAACGAAGCCTACCGTGCCGCTGGTGTGGCCTTGCCGCCCACGCTGCGGCTGGAAGACGCCACGGATCGCTCCGTCTTGAAGCGCGCCCTCGTGCTGGCGCCGCCGGCCGTGTTGGGCAGCGCCTGGGCGCGCCGGCTCGGCGACTGCAGCGACGCGTTTGCCAGCGGCTGGATGCAACTGCGCGGCGCGCGTCGCCGCCAGGGGCTGGACCGCGGTTTCGTGCTCAGCGACCACGCCGACTGGCCGGGCCTGCAGGGCGCCATCGCGGCCACCGGTGCCAGCCGCGTCATCGTGACGCACGGCTACGAGGCGGTGATGGTGCGCTGGCTGCGCCAGCAGGGGCTGCAGGCCGGCAGTTTCAGCACCGCCTTCGGCGGCGAAGACGACGATGCCGCCGCGAGCGCCTGACGCCGCCTGACCGCCTGCCGGAGCTTCGACTCCGGCTACGGCCCGCTCGGCCGACCGACCATCTGCACCGTGAGCTGGGGCTCCTTGATCTTCGCGTCGATGCGGCTCTCCACGAAGATGCGTTTCGGGTCGACACCGCGCTCGGTCAGAAAGCGCCGCACCGACTGCAGCCGCGCCGGCGTCAGGTCGCGTTCGGCGGCGCCGCTGCCGTCGATCTGCCAGGGGCCGGTGGGCACCACCAGCGCCACTTCCACGTTCATGTCGCTGGCCTGCACGAGCAGTTCGCCCAGCCGCGAGCGTGCGGCCTCGCTGAGCTTGTCGCCGACGAACAGGCCGCGCGCCGGCAGCGACATGGCGAGCACGCGCTCCTTGTCGTCGGCCAGCGGGGCCGAAGGGGGCAGGGGCTTCACGGGTTGGTCACCCGGCGCCGCGGCCAGCGGGCCGCAGGCCAACAGCCAGGCAGTGACCAGCGCAAGAGTCAGCAGATGGCGGTTCATGGCGCGTCCTTACAGGCTGGGTCCCATTGTGGATCATGCAGTCCCGCACGTCGGCACGGCCGGGCGGGCTTGACGGCGGTCAAGCGTCGCGCGCGTGGGCCGCGTGTCGCCTCGCCACGGCGGCGGTGACGGCGTAACCTCGGCCTGTCGAGACTGATGGGATGAAACCGCATGAAGATCTTCTTGCCCGTGGATGGCTCGCCTGCGGCGCTGGCCGCGGTGCAGCATGCACTCAGGCTGGTGCAGGAAGGCCTGCGCGCC
The DNA here is from genome assembly GCA_011391855.1 of Burkholderiales bacterium. GTDB lineage: Bacteria > Pseudomonadota > Gammaproteobacteria > Burkholderiales > Burkholderiaceae_C > Rubrivivax. Next base: position 4,812 of record JAABPT010000478.1, on the reverse strand, counting down.
GACTTCGTGCTGGCCAATGTGCAGGAGCCGGCGTCGCTCTACGAGATGGTGGTGGCGCACGACCCCGACGTCATCGAGCAGGTGCGCAGCGACGCCGGTGCCGACCTGCTGGCGTCGGCCGAAGCGCTGCTGGAAGGTGCCGGCCTGTCGTATGAAAGCGAAGTCGCCGGCGGCCAGCCTGCGGCCGTGCTGGTGGAGTTGCTGGAAAACTACGGCTGTGACGCTGTCGTGATGGGTGCCGTCGGCACCGGCAGCGGCGCCGGCTCGGTGGCGCTGGCCCTGGTGCAGCACAGCCCCGTGCCGGTGACGCTGGTGCGACCGCCCGCGGCCGACGAGGCGCCGCCGGAAGACACCGGGGCGCCGGCCTGAGGCCGGAGCGGCTTCGGGACCGGTGGCGGGCGGGGCTCCGGGCGGCTCGGGCCACGCCGTGCATCCAGCCCTTCAGCCCACGGCTGTAGGCGGCAGCGCCCGCCTCTTCATCGCGCTGTGGCCCGCCGCAGGCCTCAGAAGTGCACCGGCGGCCTGGGGCCAACCGCATACGGGTGGGGCCGACACGCGACCCGTGCCGCCGGGCCAGATGCACCTGACCTTGCACTTCCTGGGCCAGGTGCCGCGGGCCCGCATCCCAGAACTGTGCAGCGCCTTGCGCACGCCCTTCCAGCACCATGAACTTCGCTTCAGCCGTTGCGAGTGCTGGCGCGGCGGCCTGCTGGTGGCGGTGCCGGACGAGGTGCCGCCCGCGCTGACCGACCTGCAGACGGCGCTCGGCGAAACGCTGCGCCGTCTGGGCCTGCCCGCGGAAACCCGCGCCTTTCGTCCCCATGTCACGCTGGCACGCCGGTTCGCCGGGCCCCTGCCACCGATCAGGTCCAAGCCGTTGGCCTGGCCCGTGCGGCGCTGTGCGCTGGTTGAGTCCGGGGCGGCTGCAGACGGCGGCTATGCCGTGCTGTGCAGCCACCTCGCGCTGCCGGCGCGGCCAGCCGCGCACCCAGCGCTGCACCCGGGTTGACCGTGCTCAAGCCCGCGCCGCTGCAAGCGTTTAACCTCTGAAGGTGGCACGCCAATTGCGTTCGGCTCGGTGTATCGCGCAGGCGATCATCGGCCCCACCCACCGACACCAGGAGACGAGTGATGAAGCAAGAGTTCTCAGCCGACGAGGCCCCGGCCCGCAAGCCCCCTGCCGCCAAGTCGCCGCCGGCCGTGCCGGGCGAAAGCCGCGAGGAGGCGGTGCGCCGCATGGCCTACCTCCTTTACGTGGAACGCGGCTGCGTCGACGGCTGCGAAGTAGAGGATTGGCTGCGCGCCGAGGTGCTGGTCGGCCAGGAGCCCGCGGCCGCCGCGCCCGGCCCCGATGCGCCGCCGGCCGCTGCAAAGCGTGCCCCCGCCAAGCGTGCCGCGGCCAAACCTGCACCGGCCGTGGCTGCGGCCCCCGCTCCTGCCGCCAAGCGCGCGCCGGCCAAGTCGCGCAGCAAGTGACGGGCTGGCGCTCACGTGGCATTCCAGGCCACGAACGGGCTCTGACCCAATGATGCGCAAGAGGACACCATGAGCCACATCGTGCTGGACCCCGAACTGTGGGCAGCGGTCGAAGCCGGCGCCGAGGCCAGCGTCGAGCATTGGCTGGTGGCCGAGGGCGACCATGTGCACGCCGGACAGGTGCTGGGCCGCGCGAGGCTGCTGCACGCGCTGGTGGACATTCCCAGCGCCCATGCCGGCGTGCTGGAAGAGATCGTCGTCGCTGCCGGCGAGCGCTTCGCGCCCGGCGCCGTGCTGGCCCGCGTGGCCGCCATCTGAGCGTGCACCGCAGCGGTTGAACCGCCGCCCGCCGCGACGTCGGCATGGCGGTTGCGTGGCGATTGCGTGGCGATTGCGCGGTCGGGTGACACCGAGCGCCGTCGAGCGCCATCGATCGTTGGTCGATCCCCCTTGGAGGGGATGTTTTGCGCGTGCGTCCTCACATTGCACGATGGCCGAATCCCGGGGAACGCCTAACTTTCGTCCCACGGGCCGCGCCTCACGGCACCCAACGCGGGCCGCCTCCACCACCCGGGTGCCAGGACAAGGGGATCTATGATGAACAAGCTTTCAAAGACGATGACGGCCTTGGCACTGGCCGGCGGCACCTTCTTCACTTTCGGCATCGCGCATGCCCAAGGTGGGGTCGACTCGCTGGTCGGCGAAGACAGCGGCTCGTTCCACCTCTCGGCTCAGATGCACGACACCGGCCAGACGCAGACGCGCGCGCAGGTGAGCGCCGAGGCGGACGCGGCGCGCGCGAGCGGTGAGGCGGTGGCGCTGGTGGGCGAGGACAGTGGCTCGTTCTACCTGTCTCGCGCCAACGGCACGTCGGCACTGACACGGGCGCAGGTGCGCGAACAGCTCCTGCAGGCCCGGGCCAGCGGCGAGATCGCGGCCTGGGTCGGCGAGGACAGCGGCTCGGCCTATCTGAGCCGCCAGGTGCCAGCGCACTGGACGCGCTACGCCGGGCCCAACATGGGCAGCGACGTCGGCATGGCCCAGCAAGAACCGCGCGCGGCCTGAGCCGCCACAAGCGTGCCGGCCGGCGCACCCGGCCGGCACGCGCTGCGCGGCACCACCGCCGCGTGCAGGCATCATGCGGCAGCCATGCGCCGCTTTGCCCAGCTTTTCCAGGCCCTGGACACCAGCACCGCCACCGGCGACAAGGTGGCGGCGCTGGTGCGCTATTTCGCCACCGCTCCGGCCGCCGATGCCGCCTGGGCCGTCTACTTCCTGGCCGGCGGCAAACCGCGCCAGGCCGTGCCCACGGCGCTGTTGCGTGAACTGGCTTGCCGCCAGGCCGGTATTGACGCCTGGCTGTTCGAGGAGTGTTACCAGGCCGTGGGCGACCTGGCCGAGACCATTGCCCACGTGCTGCCGCCGGCTGCGGGCGAGACCGATGCCAGCCTGGCCGAATGGATCGAGACGCGGTTGCTGCCCTTGCGCGGGCTGCCGCCAGCCGATCAAGCCGCGCGCCTGGCCGACGCGTGGAACGAGCTCGACGCTGCCGGGCGCTTTCTCTCCATCAAGCTCATCGGCGGCGGTTTCCGCGTCGGCGTGAGCCGGCTGCTGGTGCAGCGCGCCGTGGCCGAGTGCGCGGGGCTCGACGCCAAGCTGATGGCGCAGCGACTGGTGGGCTGGACGGACGCCCGCGCCACGCCCAGTGCGGCGCGCTGGCAGGCGCTGGTCTCGCAGGACACCGACGCGGCACCGCCGGCCGGCCAGCCCTATCCGTTCTTCCTGGCGCATGCATTGCAGGCCGAACCGCACACGCTGGGCCCGCGCAGCGACTGGCTGGTGGAATGGAAGTACGACGGCATCCGTGCCCAGCTCGTCAAGCGCGCCGCTCAGGTGTGGATCTGGTCGCGTGGCGAGGAACTGGTGACCGAACGCTTCCCTGAAGTGGTGGCGGCCGCCGCCTCACTGCCCGACGGCACCGTGCTCGACGGCGAATTGCTGGTGTGGCTTGCAGAAAGCCCGGTGCCCGCGCCCTTCAACCTGTTGCAGCAGCGCATTGGCCGCAAGACCGTGGGCCGAAAATTGCTGGCCGAGGCACCCGTGGCTTTTGTCGCCTACGACCTGCTCGAAGCCGGCAGTGCGGACCAGCGCGGCGAGCCACAGCACCAACGCCGGCAGCGCCTGGAAGCGCTGCTTCAAGGCCACGCGCTGCGCCTGTCGCCGCTGGTGCAAGCGCCTGATTGGGCGGCCTGCGCCGCGCTGCGCGAGCAGTCGCGGCAGCGCGGTGTCGAAGGCTTCATGCTCAAGCACCACCGGTCGCGCTACGGCAGCGGTCGCACCAAGGCCGACGGCACTTGGTGGAAGTGGAAGGTCGAACCGCTGGCGGTGGACGCCGTGCTCGTCTACGCCCAGGCCGGCCACGGCCGCCGCGCCAGCGTCTACACCGACTACACCTTTGCCGTCTGGAGCCGGGCGCCGGCCAGCGCAGCCGAAGCGCAGGCGGTGGTGGAGGCCATTGCGCGGCGCGAACCGGCCCGGCCCGGCGCGCTGCAGTTGCTGCCTTTCGCCAAGGCCTACTCTGGCTTGAGCGACGAGGATTTCAAGGCCGTGGACCGCGTCATCCGTGCCCACACGCTGGAGAAATTCGGCCCGGTGCGCAGCGTGCGGCCAACGCTGGTGTTCGAGATCGGCTTCGAGGGCATCAACCACAGCCCGCGCCACAAGAGCGGCGTGGCGGTGCGCTTCCCCCGCATGCTGCGCCTGCGCCCCGACAAGCCCTTGCACGAGGCCGACACGCTGGCTGCGCTGCAGGCCTTGATGAACTTGCCGCCTTCGCTGCACTCAGGCGTGGCGCAGATCGAGGAGCAGGATTCGCCATGACGCCGCCGTTCGACACCTACGTGGGCAGCCAGGGCACGGTGCCCCTGTACGGCACGGCCGACGCCAGCGCGCGCAGCCGCCCGCTGAGGTATTTGCTCTGGGGCGACGGCGTGCGCCATCTCGACGCGGCGGCGTCGAACGGTCGGCGCAAGGTGCTGTGCGCCACGCTCAACGAAGGCAACGGCAGCTGGACGATCAAGACCTTCAAGGCGCGGTTCTAGGCGAACTCGCGGCGACACCCAGGGCCGGCGGCGCCTGGCCCGCGGGCACCAGGACGATGTCGGCCTTGCCGCCGAGGCAGCCGCTGACCTGGCCCGGCGCGCAACGCGCCGCATCCGGGGCCGGCGGCGGTCGTTGCAGGGGCGGCGCACCCACGCGCTCCAGCATCATCAGGATCAACGTCACCGCGGTGGCCACGGCCAGCGCGGCAATCATCAGGCGCCGCCGCAGTGGCGT
>JAABPT010000477.1 GCA_011391855.1 Burkholderiales bacterium | reverse complement strand
ACCACGCCGGCATGGCGGCCTACTGGGCGGCCAAGCGCCGCCTCTTCGCCTGGCCCGGGCTGCGCGCGGCGGTGATCAACGTCGACGACGAATACGGCGCCAGGCTGGCCGACGACCTGCGCGGCGCGGGGCTGGACCTGTGGACGGTGTCGCGGCTGGGCCCGGCACGCCTGGCCGCCAGCGGCCTGGGGTACTGCGAAGGTGGACTGGCTTTCGCAGTGACCGAAGCCGCGGCAACGGCAGCCGTGCAGAGCACGCTCGTGGGCGACTACAACGCCAGCAACCTGCTCGTCGTCATGGGCGCCCTGCGCGCCCTGGGCGTGCCGCTGGCCGACGCGGCGGCGGCGGCGTCGCGCGTCACGCCCGTGCCCGGCCGGCTGCAGCGCGTGACGGGCGGCGACATCGACGTGCTCGTCGACTACGCCCACACGCCCGACGCCCTGGAAAAGGTATTGCACGCGCTGCGTCCGCTGGCCGCAGCACGGGGCACGCGGCTGTGGTGCGTGTTCGGCTGCGGCGGCGACCGCGACGCCACCAAACGCCCGCTCATGGGCGCGATTGCCGCGCGTGGCGCCGACCGCGTGGTGATCACCAGCGACAACCCGCGCCACGAGCCGCCGGCGGCGATCCTGGCGCAGATCCTGGCCGGCGTGCCCGGCCATGACGAGGTGGACGCCATCGTCGACCGCCGCGAGGCGATCGCGCACGCCTTGTGCAGTGCCGCTCCCGGCGACGTGGTGCTGATCGCCGGCAAGGGCCACGAGGACTACCAGGACGTGGTCGGCATCAAGCGTCCGTTCTCCGACCTCGACGAAGCGCGCCTGGCCTTGAACCGGCGCGCAGGAGCGCTGTCGTGATGATGACGCTGGGTGAGGCCCATGCTCTGCTGCCCGGCAGCGTGCTGGTCGGCGATGGCGGCATTCGCATCGACCGCGTGCACAGCGACACGCGCACCCTGCGCCACGGCGACCTCTTCGTGGCGCTGCGCGGCGAACGCTTCGACGGCCACGATTTCCTGGCGCAGGCGCGCGAAGCGGGCGCCGTGGCCGCACTGGCCGAATCGGGCTTGAGCGAAACGATGCCGGGGCTGCAGGTGGCCGATACGCTGCTGGCGCTGCAGCAACTGGCCGCCGCCTGGCGCGCGCAATTCGATCTGCCGCTGATCGCGGTGACCGGCAGCAACGGCAAGACCACGGTGACGCAGATGATCGCGTCCATGCTGGCGGCCTGGCACGGCCACGGCATGCTGGCCACGGCCGGCAACCTGAACAACCATATCGGCGTGCCGCTCACGCTGCTGCGGCTGCGCCAGGACAGCGAGACCTGGCACCACGCCGCGGTGCTGGAACTGGGCATGAACCACCCCGGCGAGATCAAGGGGCTGGCGCGGCTGGCCGCGCCCACGGTGGCGCTGGTGAACAACGCGCAGCGCGAGCACCAGGAATTCATGGCCAGCGTGGAAGCCGTGGCGCGCGAGAACGGCAGCGTCATCCAGGCCCTGGGCGCCGGTGGCACGGTGGTGATCCCGGCCTTCGATGCTTTCACGCCGCTGTGGCGCGAACTCGCTGGCGCACGCCGCGTGATCAGCTTCGCCACCGAAGGCCGGGCCGACGTGACCGCCAGCGCCGCCTGGCAGCCGGCCAGCGCGTGCTGGGACCTCACCCTGCACACGCCGGTCGGCAGCGCGCGCAGCACGCTGTACCAGGCCGGCCGCCACAACCTGCACAACGCACTGGCCGCCAGCGCGGCCGCCCTGGCCGCCGGTGCTCCGCTGGAGGCGGTGGCGCAGGGACTGGCCAGCTTCCTGCCGGTGGCCGGGCGCTCGCAGACGCTGGCGCTGCGCCTGGGCCGCCGAGCGGTGACGCTGGTCGACGACAGCTACAACGCCAACCCCGATTCGGTGCTGGCCGCCGTCGACGTGCTGGCTTCGCTGCCGGCGCCGCGCTGGCTGGTGCTGGGCGACATGGGCGAGGTCGGCGCGCAGGGCCCGGCCTTTCACGCCGAGGTGGGCGCGCACGCGCGGCGCAGTGGCATCGAACAGGTGTGGACGGCGGGCACGCTCAGCGCCGATGTCAGCGGCCAGCGGCACTTCGAAAGCGTACCGGCGCTGCTGGCAGCGCTGGGCGACCGGCTGGAAGGCGCGCCCGTGGCGGCATCGATCCTGGTCAAGGGCTCGCGCTTCATGAAAATGGAGCAGGTGGTGCAGGCTTTGAAAGCCGCGCACGAACGGGAGGCCGGCGATGGGGTCTAGCCCGCCGTGCATCAGCAGGTGCCATGCGGCTTGGCCTGACGAGCACCCGGAGGCGCCATGCTGCTGAGCCTGACGCAGTGGCTGCTGGCGCTGTACCCGGAAGACCTGGGCTTCCTGCGCGTCTTCCAGTACCTCACCTTTCGCGCCGTGCTGGCGGCGCTGACCTCGCTGCTCATCGGCCTGGCCTTCGGGCCCTGGGTCATCCGCCGCCTCACCGAAATGAAGATCGGCCAGCCGATCCGCGAATACGGCGTGCAGGCGCACCTGGAAAAGCGCAACACGCCCACCATGGGCGGCGTGCTGGTGCTCATCGGCATCGGTGTCTCCACGCTGCTGTGGTTCGACTGGACCAACCGCTTCGTCTGGGTGGTGATGCTGGTGACCTTCGGCTTCGGCGCTATCGGCTGGGTCGACGACTGGCGCAAGGTCGTGCGCAAGGACCCGGAAGGCATGCGCTCGCGCGAGAAATTTCTCTGGCAGAGCCTGATCGGCGTGGTGGCCGCGCTGTACCTGGTGTTCAGTGTGGCCGAGACCTCGAACGTGCGCGTGCTGGAGCTCTTCCTGCGCTGGGTGACGAGCGGCTTCTCCACCGAACTGCCGCCGCGTGCCGACCTCATGGTGCCCTTCTTCAAGAGCATCAGCTACCCGCTGGGCGTGTACGGCTTCATCATCCTCACCTGGTTCGTCATCGTCGGTGCCAGCAATGCGGTGAATTTCACCGACGGGCTCGACGGACTGGCCATCATGCCCGTGGTGCTGGTGGGCTCGGCGCTGGGCGTGTTTGCCTACGTCACCGGCAACGCGGTGTTCTCGCGCTACCTGCTGTTTCCGCACATCCCCGGCGCGGGCGAACTGCTGGTGTTCTGCTCGGCCATGGCCGGCGCCGGGCTGGCCTTCCTGTGGTTCAACACCAAGCCGGCGCAGGTGTTCATGGGCGACGTGGGCGCGCTGTCGCTGGGCGGCGCCCTGGGCACCATCGCCGTCATCACGCGGCAGGAGATCGTGCTCGGCATCATGGGCGGCGTCTTCGTGGCCGAGGCGCTGAGCGTGATGATTCAGGTCGCCTGGTTCAAGTACACGAAGAAGCGCTTCGGCAGGGGCCGGCGCATCTTCCTGATGGCGCCGCTGCACCACCACTTCGAGAAGAAGGGCTGGGCCGAAACGCAGGTGGTGGTGCGCTTCTGGATCATCACCATGCTGCTGTGCCTGGTGGGCCTGGCCAGCCTGAAGCTGCGGTGAGCGCAAAGTGAACTTCCTGCGCGACACCCCCGTTCTCGTCCTCGGCCTCGGCGACAGCGGCCTGGCCATGGCGCGCTGGTGCGCGCGCTTCGGTGCGGAGGTCACGGTCTGGGACTCGCGCGAGAACCCGCCGCAGGCTGCAGCCCTGCAAGCCGAGGTGCCCACCGCCCGCCGTATTGCCTTGCTCCCTCTCCCGCTGGCGGGAGTGGGCGGGGGTGAGGGTGCCAGCGGGAGAGGGAGTGAAGACACCGAATCGAGGGGCCACTTCCGGCTGATTCTGAAGAGCCCCGGCCTGTCGCCGCACGACCCGCTCATTGCTCCGATGCTCGAAGCGGCCCGCGCGGCCGGCATCGCCGTGCTGGGTGAACTCGACCTCTTCGCGCGCGCGCTGGCGGACCTGCAGGGCGAGCGCGGCTACCAGCCGAAGCTGCTGGCCATCACCGGCACCAATGGCAAGACCACCACCACCGCGATGACGGCGCTGCTGGTCGAACGCGCCGGCCGCAGCGTGGTCGCCGCCGGCAATATCGGCCCCACGCTGCTGGACACGCTGGCCACGCGGCTGGACGACCTGCCCGCGGTGTGGGTGCTGGAGCTTTCCAGCTTCCAACTCGAAGGCGGCGGCAGTGGCGTTCGCGGTTTCGAACCCGACGCCGCAGCGGTCCTGAACGTGACGCAGGACCACCTGGACTGGCACGGTTCGATGGCCGCCTATGCCGCGGCCAAGGCGCGCATCTTCGGCAGCCGCGCGGTGATGGTGGTCAATGCCGACGACGCGCTGGTCATGGCCATGGTGCCGGCGCCGCTGCCCGTGAAGGGTGCCAAGGCCAAGGGCAAGCCCGTCGAGCGCAGCGTGCTGCGCTTCGGGCTGGAAGCGCCGGGCCGGCCAGGCGATTTCGGCCTGGTGGTCGAGAACGGCATGGCCTGGCTGGTGCGCGCCCTGCCGCCCGACGAGACGGTGAAACGGCCGCGCCGCGGTGCGGCCGACGAGCCCGAGGACATCCACCTGCAACGCCTGATGCCCGCCGATGCGCTGCGCGTGCGCGGCCGCCACAACGCCGCCAATGCGTTGGCCGCGCTGGCGCTGGCCAGCGCCATCGGCTGCCCGCTGGCACCCATGCTGCACGGCCTGCGCGAATACGCCGGCGAACCGCACCGCGTGCAGTGGGTGGCCACGCTGGGCGACGTGGAGGCCTACGACGACAGCAAGGGCACCAATGTCGGCGCCACGGTGGCGGCACTCGACGGCCTGGGTGCCGACAAGGCACCAGCCAAGCTGGTGGTGATCCTGGGCGGCGACGGCAAAGGGCAGGACTTCGCGCCGCTGACCGCGCCGCTGGCGCGGCATGCGCGCGCCGTGGCCACGCTCGGCCGCGACGCGGCGGCCGTCGAGGCCGTCATCGAAGGCGTGCCCTTCCAGCGCCACGCCACGCTGCAGGCCGCAGTGGCCTGGTGCTTCGAGCAGGCCCGCCCGGGCGACGCCGTGCTGCTGAGCCCGGCCTGTGCCAGCCTGGACATGTTCCGCAATTACGGCCACCGCGCCGAGGTCTTCGTGCAAGCCGTGCAGGCACTGGCGCACGAGCGGGGGCAGGCATGAATGCGCGTCTGGCGGCCGTGACGCAGTGGTGGCCGTGGCGCCGCGACGGGCGCGAAACCGCCGGCCCGCTGCCGGTGCGCGACAACATCGAGATCGGCGGCAGCCGCCCGGTGCGCCTGTCGGCCTTCGACCAGCCGCTGGTGGCGGTGGTGGGCGTGCTCGTGCTGCTGGGCGTGGTGATGGTCTATTCGGCCTCCGTCGCGCTGCCCGACAACCCCAAGTTCGCCAACTACACGCAGACCTTCTTCCTGCAGCGCCACCTGCTGGCGCTGGCCATCGCCTTGGTGGCGGCACTGGTGGCGGTGCAGGTGCCGATGTCGGTGTGGGAGAAATACGCACCCTGGGTCTTCGTCATTGCGCTGATCCTGCTCGTGCTGGTGCTGGTGCCTTTCATCGGCAAGGTGGTGAATTTCTCGCGGCGCTGGATCCCGCTGGGGATCATGAATTTCCAGCCCAGCGAACTGGCCAAGCTGGCGATCGCCATGTACGCCGCCAGCTACATGGTGCGCAAGATGAACGCGCCCGAGATGAACGTGAGCGAGAACTTCTTCCGCGCCGTGTGGCCCATGGCGGTGGCGGTTCTCGTGGTGGGCGTGCTGTTGCTGCGCCAGCCCGACATGGGGGCCTTCATCGTGATCGCGACCATCGCCATGGGCATCCTGTTCCTGGGCGGCGTCAACGCGCGCATGTTCTTCCTGATCGCACTGGTGCTGATCGGCACTTTCGCGCTCATCATTGCCTTCGACGACCTGCGCCGCGAGCGCATCCTGGCCTACCTGGACCCCTGGAACGCGAAATATGCGCAGGGCAAGGGCTACCAGCTCACGCATTCGCTCATTGCCCTGGGCCGCGGCGAGATCTTCGGCCAGGGCCTGGGCGCCAGCGTGGAGAAGCTGCACTACCTGCCCGAGGCGCACACCGACTTCCTGCTGGCGGTGATCGGCGAGGAACTGGGACTCGTGGGCGTGGCCACGGTGATCGTGCTCTTCTTCTGGCTCACGCGGCGGCTCTTCGCCATCGGCCGCCAGGCGATTGCGCTGGACCGCGTCTTCGCCGGCTTGCTGTGCCAGGGCATCGGCATCTGGATCGGCTGCCAGGCGTTCATCAACATGGGTGTCAACCTGGGCGTGCTGCCCACGAAGGGGCTGACGCTGCCGCTCATGAGCTACGGCGGCTCGGCCATCCTGATGAACCTCGTCGCGCTGGCA
>JAABPT010000476.1 GCA_011391855.1 Burkholderiales bacterium | reverse complement strand
AGCTTCTCCGGCCTGCGCGGCAAGGGCCTCGTGCACACGCTCACTGGCGGCCTGCGCCTGCTCAAGGCTTTCTGGGACTGCCTGCAGCACCTGCGCCGGCGTGGTGCCGACGCGGTGCTGGGCATGGGCGGCTACGTGTGCTTCCCCGGCGGCATGATGGCCGCGCTGCTGGGCAAGCCGCTGGTGCTGGTGAATGCCGACGCGGCGCTCTTGATGAGCAACAAGGCGCTGCTGCCGGTGGCCGACCGCGTGGCCTTTGGCTTCGAAGGCGACGCGGCGGCAAAGACGAAGAACGCCGTCGTCACCGGCAACCCGGTGCGCAGCGAGATCGAAGCCCTGCCCGAACCGGCGTTCCGTTACGCCGGCCGCACTGGTCCGCTGCGCTTGCTGGTGGTGGGTGGCAGCCTGGGTGCGCAGGTGCTCAACCGTACGCTGCCGCAGGCGCTGGCGCTGCTGGCGCCGGGCGAGCGACCGCAGGTCACGCACCAGACCGGCGCGGCCGACGCGGATGCCGTGCGCGCGGCCTATGCGCAGGCCGGCATCGCGGCCGAGGTGCTGCCCTTCATCGAAGACATGCCGCTGCGGCTGGCCGCTTGCGACCTGATGGTCTGCCGCGCCGGCGCCATCACCGTGAGCGAACTCTGCGCGGCCGGCGTGCCGGCGATCCTGGTGCCGCTGATCGTCAGCACCACGGCGCACCAGCGCGACAACGCGGCTTGGATGGCCGGCCAGGGTGCCGCCGTGCATCTGCCGCAGAGCGAACTGACGCCGCCCAAGCTGGCGGACACGCTGCGCGGCCTGGATCGCACCGCGCTGCTGACCATGGCCACCCGGGCGCGGGTGCTGGCGCGGCCGCAGGCCGCGGCGCGCGTGGCCGACGAGATCGAAAAGTTGGTGCGGCCATGAAGCACACCATCAAGCACATCCACTTCGTCGTGTCCTGCGCGATGCCGACGAAGGCGCCGTGGCCGATCGAGGCCTGCGCATGAAACACGCCATCAAGCACATCCACTTCGTCGGCGTGGGCGGCGCCGGCATGAGCGCCATCGCCGAGATCGTGCACGGGCTGGGCTACCGGGTGTCAGGCTCCGACCAGACCGAAAGCGCCGTCACGCGCCGCCTGGCCGGCCTGGGTGTGCAGGTCTTCATCGGTCACGCCGCCGCGCACATGGCCGGCGCGCAGGCGGTGGTCACCTCCACCGCCGTGGCCGCCAGCAACCCCGAAGTGCTGGCCGCGCGCGCGCAGCGTATTCCGGTCGTGCCGCGCGCCGTGCTGCTGGCCGAACTGATGCGGCTGAAACTGGGCATCGCCATCGCCGGCACGCACGGCAAGACCACCACCACCTCGCTGGTGGCCAGTGTGCTGATCGAGGCGGGCGTGGACCCCAGTTTCGTCATCGGCGGGCAGTTGGCGGCCACGCAAAGCAATGCGCGTCTGGGGGCCGGCGAGCACATCGTCGTCGAGGCCGACGAGAGCGACGCGTCCTTCCTGCACCTGAACCCGGTCATCAGCGTCGTGACCAATATCGACGCCGACCACATGGAAACCTACGGCCACGACCTGCAGCGGCTGCACGGCGCCTTCGTCGACTTCCTGCACCGGCTGCCGTTCTACGGCCGCGCCGTGCTGTGCAGCGACGACCCCGGCGTGCAGGCCATCCTGCCGCGCATCGAACGCCCCATCACCACCTACGGCCTGGACGAAGGTGCCGATCTGCGTGCCGTGCAGGTGCAGGCCCTGGCAGGAGGGCGCATGCAGTTCGTCGCCCAGCGCGCGGGCGTGCCCGACCTGCCGCTGACGCTGAACCTGGCGGGCGTGCACAACGTGCGCAATGCGCTGGCCGCGCTGGCGGTGGCCAGCGAATTGGAACTGCCCGATGCCGCCGTGCAGCGCGCGCTGGCCGGTTTCGCTGGCGTGGGCCGGCGCTTCGAACGCCACGGCGAAGTGCCGGCGCGCGACGGCGGCAGCTTCACGCTGGTCGACGACTACGGCCACCACCCGGTGGAAGTGGCCGCCGTGCTGGCCGCGGCACGCGGCGCCTTCCCGGGCCGGCGCCTGGTGCTCGCCTTCCAGCCGCACCGCTACACCCGCACACGCGACTGTTTCGGCGATTTCGTGGCGGTGCTGCAGCGTTTCGACGCCGTGCTGCTGACCGAGGTCTACGCGGCTGGCGAGGCACCGATTCCCGGCGCCGACGGTCCCGCGCTGGCGCAGGCCTTGCGTGCGGCTGGCCGGACCGACGTGGTCTTCGTCGACGACGTGGCGGCGTTGCCGCAGGCCATCCGCGCCGCCACGCGCGGCGGCGACGTCGTCATCACCCTGGGTGCCGGCTCCATTGGCGGCGTGCCCGGGCAATTGCTGCACAACGCGGAGGTGGCGCGATGAACACCGATGTGGCTGCGCTGGCCGTGAAGGACCTCGGCAAGGTCGCCGTGCTCCTGGGCGGCAGCAGCGCCGAGCGCGAGGTCTCGCTGATGTCGGGCCGCGGCGTGCTGGCAGCGCTGCAGTCGGTGGGCGTGGACGCGCACGCATTCGACCCCGCCGAGCGCGAACTCACCGATCTGAAGCGCGAAGGTTTCGCGCGCGCCTTCATCGCGCTGCATGGCCGCCACGGCGAGGACGGCACCGTGCAGGGCGCGCTGGAACTGCTGGGCATTCCCTACACCGGCAGCGGCGTCATGGCCAGCGCCATGGCCATGGACAAGGTGATGACCAAGCGCTTGTGGCGCGCCGAGGGTCTGCCGACGCCGGCCTGGGTGTGGCTGACACCGGAGCAGCAGTCGCGCGAGGACGTGATCGCCGTGCCCGACACGCTGGGCCTGCCGCTCGTGGTGAAGCCGCCGCGCGAGGGCTCGTCCATCGGCATCACCAAGGTCGTGGGCTATTCCCAGATGCAGGATGCCGTGGCCTTGTCGGCCCGCTACGACGCCGACGTGCTGTGCGAGGAATTCATCGAAGGCGCGGAGCTCACCTGCCCGGTGCTGGGCCAGGGTGCCACGGCGCGGGCGCTGCCGGTGATCCGCATCGACGCCCCCGGCGGCAATTACGACTTCGAGCACAAGTACTTTTCCAACGACACCGGCTACCGCTGCCCGAGCGGCCTGAGCCCCGCCGACGAGGCCGAAGTGCAGCGGCTGACGCTGGCCGCCTACCGCACGCTGGGCTGCCGCGGCTGGGGTCGCGCCGACCTGATGCAACGCGCCAGCGACGGTGCCCTCTTCCTGCTGGAAATGAACACCAGCCCCGGCATGACCAGCCATTCGCTGGTGCCGATGTCGGCGCGCGCCGCCGGCATGAGCTACGAGCAGCTCTGCCTGCACCTGTTGCAGCACGCGAGCCTGGACTCGCAGCGCGGCTGAAACGCCCACCATGACCGCGTCCACCGCCACCCTCTCGCTGCCGCAGCGCCGGGCCCGAACCGCGCGGCCGGGGCGTGCGGCGCGCGTGGCGCTGCCGCTGGACGTGCGGCTGATGAATGGCGTGGCCACCACGGTATTCGCGCTGGCCGGTGCCGGACTGCTGGCGGCTGGCGTGGCCTGGCTGATGCGCAGCCCGATGTTCCCCATCCGCAGCATCCAGCTCGACGGCGACCTGGCGCGCAACAGCGTGCCCACCATCCGCGCCAATGCGGCACCGCGGCTGGCCGGCAACTTTTTCAGCGTCGACCTGCAGGCTGGCCGCGCGGCTTTCGAGTCGGTGCCCTGGGTGCGGCGCGCCGTGGTGCGCCGCATCTGGCCCGACCGCCTGGCGGTGCAGCTGGAGGAACACCGCGCTGCCGCCCTGTGGGAGGGCGCCGAGGCCGACCGCAATGCCGACCGCCTGGTCAACGTGCAGGGTGAGGTCTTCGAGGCCAACGTGGGCGACGTGGAAGACGACGGGCTGCCCGGCCTGGCCGGCCCCGAAGGCAGCGCGGCCCGCATGCTGGCGCTGTACCAGCGCGTGCAGCCGGCTTTCGCCCGGCTGGAGCTGAACGTGGAACGGCTGCACCTGTCGGGCCGCGGCTCGTGGCGCGCCGAACTGGACAGCGGTGCCAGCGTCGAACTCGGCCGCGGCAACGAAGACGAGATCGTGGCGCGCACCGAACGCTTCGTGCGCACGCTCACCCAGGTCACCGCGCGCTGGCGGCAGCCGCTGGAATATGCCGACCTGCGCCACGCCGACGGCTACGCGGTGCGCCTGCGCGGCGTGAGCACCACCCCCCCACCCGCAGGCGGCACGGCGCCGCGTGCGGCCAAGACAAACT
>JAABPT010000475.1 GCA_011391855.1 Burkholderiales bacterium | reverse complement strand
ACGGTGGTGGACGTCCCCCTTGGCGACTGCAATGTCAACTGCAGCATTGGTTTCGGCGCGACGCACACTTCGGCGGGAGAGTTCACCGACCAGTTTCGCTTCATTTTCGACAGCTGGGCGCTGGTAGACGCAACCATCAAAGTGACCTACGACGCCGCGGATTCCAATACGCATCGGCTGCAATTCCCCGATGCAAACGACGACGGTGCGCCCGATGTCGACATCAACGGGCAGCTCTTCGGCTACGGCCCTGACTCGTCGACAAAGCGTACCAAGCGCGAAATGTTGGTGCTCATGCCCGAGGTGATGAACGGGCACTTCCTGCTCACCGTCTATTGCTGCGCCGGGCCGTATTGCATGGCCAAGGGCGGTGCTACCGCCAGCTACGCCGG
This sequence comes from Burkholderiales bacterium, assembly GCA_011391855.1. GTDB lineage: Bacteria > Pseudomonadota > Gammaproteobacteria > Burkholderiales > Burkholderiaceae_C > Rubrivivax. The sequence continues at coordinate 10,518 of JAABPT010000475.1, read as the reverse complement.
GCTGCTGAACATCATACGGGCGAAGCTCCGACGCAAGCAGAACTCACGAATGTGCCTGCGCACCCCGTGCCCAAGCCAGCGAGCCTGGCCCTGGTACTGGCCGCGCTGGCTGGCGCCGGCCTGGCGCGCCGCCGACGCTGAATCACGAAAGCGACTGCACCTGCGCCAACTGCCAGCCGCGGCCGGCGGCCTTCACGTTGGCCAGCAGCCAGAGTTCGCGAAACGGCGCGGCGGCGGCGTCGAGCCGCTCGCGAATGAGGCCGGAGAATTCCACGCTGGCCACGAAGGCTTCGCGCATCTCTTCCAACGCCAGCAGGCGGGCTTCGAGCTGCAGCACTTCGGTGTGGTTGGGGCCGGGGCCGCGCTCGGCCAGCTGGCTGCGCAATTCTTCCAGCAGTGGCGCTGTGGCCAGGGCCGCCAGGCATTGCAGATCGGCACGGTCCCAGGCGGCCTGGAACTGAACGAAGCTCTGGCGGGCGAGTTGCAGCATTTCCTCTACCGCAGCGTCGCGGCAGGCGCGGCGGCGCAGGCGCAAGGGCGGCACGGGGCGGCGCAGGCGCAACTGCACGGCGCGGCGGCGCAGCCGCTGCAGCGGCAGCAACGGGTTCAGCACTTCACACCCACGTGCAGCGCCACGATGCCGCCGGCCAGGTTGTGCACGTCCACGTGGCCGAAGCCCGCGACCTGCATCATGGCCTTCAACGTGGCCTGGTCGGGGTGCATGCGGATGCTCTCGGCCAGGTAGCGGTAGCTGTCGGCGTCCTTGGCAATCAGCTTGCCCAGCAGCGGCATCAGGGTGAACGAATACCAGTCGTAGGGCTTTTGCAACGGCGCGGCGGGCTTGCTGAATTCCAGCACCAGCAGCCGGCCGCCGGGACGCAACACGCGGCACATCTCGGCCAGCGCGGCTTCCTTCTGCGTCATGTTGCGCAGGCCGAAGGCCACGCTGGCGAGGTCGAAGGTGGCGCTGGCGAAGGGCAGGTGTTCGGCGTCGCAAGCGGCGGTGGCGATGACCTGGCCTTCGTCGAGCAGGCGGTCGCGGCCCACGCGCAGCATGGATTCATTGATGTCGGTCAGCACCACCTGGCCCAGGGCGCCGGCGCGGGAGGCGAAGGCGCGCGCCAGGTCGCCGGTGCCGCCGGCCACGTCGAGCACGTTCATGCCCGGCTGCACGTTGGCCACGGCCACGGTGTAGGCCTTCCAGACGCGGTGCATGCCCATGGAGAGCACGTCGTTCATGAGGTCGTAGCGCGAGGCCACGCTGTCGAAGACGCCGCGCACGTGGCGCGCCTTCTCGTCTTCGTCGACGGTCTGGAAGCCGAAGTGGGTTTGTGCCATGGCGGGGCTTGGCAGCAGAGTCAGTGGGGGTGTCAGTGACTGGCGCAGGCGCTGCCGGAGCCGGCGCTCTTCATGGGCGCGTCGCGTTCCATGCCGGCTTCGGCCAGGCGATGTTCGTAGCGCTGCCAGAGTTCGGCCGCGTCGGCGCCCAGGTGGTAGAGGTAGGGCCAGCTGAAGATGCCGCTTTCGTGACCGTCGGAGAAGCGCGGCTGCACGGCGTAGTGGCCGACGGCGGTGATCTCTTCGATGCCCACGTCGCGCTTGCCGGTCTGCAGTGTTTCCTGGCCCGGGCCGTGGCCCATGACTTCGGCCGAGGGTGAGTACACGCGCATCAGCTCGAAGGGGATGTGGAAATGGGCGCCGTCGTCGAAGGCGATTTCCAGCACGCGGCTGGCCTGGTGCACGGTAAGCGACACCGGTTGAGCAGTGGTCTGGGTGGAGGTCATGGTGGACTCATCAAGACAGGCGTCGAGTGTATCGCCCGCCCACAATGGCAAAGGCGGCGCCGAAGCGCCGCCCTTGATGGACAAAGGGCCGAAAGGCTCTGCTCGAATTCAGCCCTGGCGACGACGGCGTGCAGCCATGAAGCCGATAGCGCCCAGGCCGGCGAGCATCATGGCGTAGGTCTCGGGTTCGGGCACAGGAACGGTACTGACCGTCAGGAAGATTTCCTTCTTCGGCATGGGGGCGAGCCGTCTCCACGAGCGGGTAGTGCGTCAGCGACGGGATCAACCGGTAATGCTCGAATTTGCTCCCCCGATCAACAGCCGCCGTGCTGTCGGACAAAAACCTCGACCATCAACCAAGGGTGCTGCACCGCCAATGCGCGGCCGTCGGCCAGGTCGCGCGGGTCACACGTGACGACGACGTCCGGGTAGTAGAAAGCCAGGGCAGCGTCGATCTGCAGCCTGACGTCGGACATGAAGGCTTCACAGGGACGGCCGCGCAGAGGCTGCCTGAGCGACGCAACCGCGTTGAGCGTGATGCGGTTGTGATTCAAGCGCGCGCCCGTCATGGCGTAGACCTGACCGCCGATATATTCGTGCTTCTCCTGCTGGGTGGACTCCCAGTCCAGGTATTCCTGCGGCGTCATGCCCGTGGGCGTGATGACGGCGCTCATGCTGTGGCTCCGCCGGCTTCAAGGGGCCAGTATCGCGCCCGCCAAGACGCTAGACCAGCACGCGCTCGATGCCCCCGGCGTTGGCCCGCGCCACGTAGTCGGGCAGCCAGGTCTCGCCCAGGATGAGGCGGGCCATCTCGATCACGATGTAGTCGGCTTCCAGCAGGCCCGTGCTCAGGTCGTCTTCATAGCGCATCAGGCCCTGCAGGCAACTGGGGCAACTGGTGAGGATCTTCACATTGGCCTGCGCCGCCGCCTGCCCCGCCGCACAACCGGCGGGCGCGGCCGCCCGCAAACGGCGCAGCGCGGCTTCGTCCTTGCGCAGTTCCTCTTCCTTGCGGAAACGGATCTGCGTGCTGATGTCGGGCCGCGTCACGCCCAGCGTGCCGCTCTCGCCGCAGCAGCGCTTGTTCTCCAGCACGTTGGGGCCCACCAGCGCCTTCACCGTCTTCATGGGTTCTTGCAGCTTCATGGGGCTGTGGCAGGGGTCGTGGTAGAGGTAACTGCCGTCCTGCGTGGGCAGGGTGATGCCCTTTTCCAGCAGGTATTCGTGGATGTCGACGATGCGGCAGCCGGGGAAGATGTCTTCGAACTGGTAGCCCTGCAGCTGGTCGTAGCAGGTGCCGCAGCTCACGACCACGGTCTTGATGTCCAGGTAGTTCAGCGTATTGGCCACGCGGTGGAAGAGCACCCGGTTGTCGGTGATCATCTTCTCGGCCTTGTCGAACTGGCCGCCGCCGCGCTGCGGGTAGCCGCAGCACAGGTAGCCCGGCGGCAGCACGGTCTGCACGCCGGCGTGCCAGAGCATGGCCTGCGTGGCCAGGCCGACCTGGCTGAACAGGCGTTCGCTGCCGCAGCCGGGGAAATAGAACACCGCCTCGGTGTCGGCGGTGGTGGCCTGCGGGTCGCGGATGATGGGGACGTAGTCCTTGTCCTCGATGTCCAGCAGCGCACGTGCCGTCTTCTTGGGCAGGCCACCGGGCATCTTCTTGTTGATGAAGTGGATGACCTGTTCCTTCAGCGGCGCCGGGCCCAGCGTGGCCCGCGGCGTGGCGGTCTGCGCGCGGGCGGCCGGCTTGAGCAGGCCGTGCACCAGGCGCTGCGCCTTGAAACCAATGCCGACCATGGCGCTGCGCATCAGCTTGATGGTCTGCGGGTTCGTCGCGTTGAGGAAGGTCATGGCCGCCGCCTTGCCCGGCCGGAAGCTCTGCTTGCCCATCTTGCGCAGCAGGTTGCGCATGTTCATGGTGACGTCGCCGAAATCGATCTTCACCGGGCACGGGCTCAGGCACTTGTGGCACACGGTGCAGTGCTCGGCCACGTCCTCGAAATCTTCCCAGTGGCGCACGCTGATGCCGCGGCGCGTCTGCTCCTCGTACAGGAAGGCCTCGATCAGCAGCGAAGTCGCCAGGATCTTGTTGCGCGGGCTGTACAGCAGGTTGGCGCGCGGCACGTGGGTGGCGCACACCGGCTTGCATTTGCCGCAGCGCAGGCAGTCCTTGATGCTGTCGCTGATGGCGCCGATGTCGCTGCGCTGCATGATCAGCGATTCGTGGCCCATCAAGCCGAAGCTGGGGGTGTAGGCGGCGCTCAGGTCGGAAGACCGGTCGTCGCCCGCCGCGGAGGCACGCAGCAGCTTGCCCTTGTTGAAACGCCCTTCGGGATCCACCCGCGCCTTGTAGTCGGCGAAGGGCTGCAGTTCGGCATCGGTCAGGAATTCGAGCTTGGTGATGCCGATGCCGTGTTCGCCGCTGATCACGCCGCCGAGCTGCCGCGCCAGCGCCATGATGCGCGCCACGGCCTCGTGCGCCGTCTGCAGCATGGCGTAGTTATCGCTGTTGACGGGGATGTTGGTGTGCACGTTGCCGTCGCCGGCATGCATGTGCAGCGCCACCCACACGCGGCCGCGCAGCACCTGCTGGTGGATGGCGCGGCACTCGTCCAGGATGGCCGTGAAGGCGCCGCCGCCGAACAGCGATTGCAGGGGTTTGAGGATCTGCGTCTTCCAGCTCGCGCGCAGCGTGTGGTCTTGCAGCAGTTCGAAGAGGCTGCGGGCACTCTCGGGCTGCACTTCGTCCAGGTGCTCCAGCCAGTACGACCACAGCGCCTGCACCTCGGCCACCAGCGCCAGCGCCTGCTGCACGCGGTCTTCCAGCAACTCGGCGCTGGGAATCTCGCCGGCATCGTCGCCCTTGCCCAGCGGCAGGTTGCCGCGCGCGAAGAAGGCGCTCAGCGCGTCGGCCAGCTCCAGCTTGTTGCGCAGGCTGAGCTCGATATTGATGCGCTCGATGCCCTCGGTGTACTCGCCCATCCGCGGCAGCGGGATCACCACGTCTTCGTTGATCTTGAAAGCGTTGGTGTGCTTCGCGATGGCCGCAGTGCGCTTGCGGTCGAGCCAGAATTTCTTGCGCGCGTCGGCACTCACGGCCACGAAGCCTTCGCCGGAACGCGAATTGGCGATGCGCACCACTTCGCTGGTGGCGCGGGCCACGGCCGCTTCGTCGTCGCCCACGATGTCGCCCACCAAAACCATCTTCGGCAGGCCCGAGCCGCTGGCCAGCGCGCGCTTGCTCTTGGTGCTGTAGCCCACGGCCTTCAGGTAGCGGTCGTCCAGGTGCTCCAGGCCGGCGAGCAAGACACCTTGATCCTGCAGGCCGAACAGGTAGTCCTTGATCTCCACGATGCTGGGCACCGCATCGCGCGCATTGCCGAAGAATTCCAGGCACACCGTGCGCACGTGCGCCGGCATCTTGTGCACGACCCAGCGCGCGCTGGTGATGAGGCCGTCGCAGCCTTCCTTCTGGATGCCGGGCAGGCCGGCCAGGAATTTGTCGGTGACGTCCTTGCCCAGGCCCTCCTTGCGGAAGGCGGTGCCGGGGATGTCGAGCCTTTCGGTGCGTTCGAGCGTCTTGCCGCTGGCGTCGAAATATTTCAGTTCGAAGCTGGCCACGTCCACGTCGTGGATCTTGCCCAGGTTGTGGTTCAGGCGGGTCACCTCCAGCCACTTGGCTTCGGGCGTGACCATCTTCCAGCTCGCCAGGTTGTCCAGCGCCGTGCCCCACAGCACGGCCTTCTTGCCGCCGGCATTCATGGCCACGTTGCCGCCCACGCAACTGGCTTCGGCCGAAGTGGGGTCCACCGCGAAGACGTGGCCACCGCGCTCGGCGGCGTCGGAAACACGTTGTGTCACCACGCCGGCTTCGCTGTAGATCGTGGCCACGGGTTCGGCCACGCCGGGCAACTGCACCATCTGCAATTCGCTGAGCGATTCCAGCTTCTCGGTATTGATGACCGCGCTCTTCCACGTCAGCGGCACGGCGCTGCCGGTGTAGCCGGTGCCACCGCCACGCGGGATGATGGTCAGGCCCAGTTCGATGCAGCCCTTCACCAGGCCGGCCATCTCGGCTTCGCTGTCGGGCGTGAGCACCACGAAGGGGAATTCCACCCGCCAGTCGGTGGCGTCGGTGACGTGCGAGACGCGGCTCAGGCCGTCGAACTTGAGGTTGTCCCGGGCGGTTTGGCGGCCGAGTACACGGCGCGTGGCACGGCGCAGGTCCCATACGGTGCGGAACTGCTCGGCGAAACGCTCCACGGCGTGGCGCGCGGCTTCCAGCAGTTCGCCCACCAAGGCGTCGCGGCGGGCGTCGTCGGCCGGCGTGCGGCGCTTTTGCACTTCGCCCAGGCGGTGGTGCAGGGCTTCGATGAGCAATTGCCGGCGCTTGGGGTTTTCCAGCAGGTCGTCTTCCAGGTAGGGGTTGCGCTGCACCACCCAGATGTCGCCCAGCACCTCGTAAAGCATGCGCGCGCTGCGGCCGGTGCGGCGTTCCTGGCGCAGTTGGCTCAGGATCTCCCAGGCCCTGGCGCCCAGCAGTCGCAGCACGATCTCGCGGTCGGAAAACGAGGTGTAGTTGTAGGGAATCTCGCGCAGGCGGGCGGGGCCGGAGTCGGCCTCCGCGGCCAGCGTTACCGGCACCGGCGGCGGCAGTGTGAAGGGAGCGTTCATAGGGTTATTCTGGATGCTACCCCACGTGCTTTCGACAGCCGAGGCCAGGGTTTGCCGCCGCGGCGGGTATTCCCCGTTGCTGCGCACAGCCCTTCCATGACAGAAACAGAACTGTCATAAACGCCGGCCACACTGGTGGGCTTGGCTCATAACTCGTCAGACGGAGAACCCATGAAACTGCGCTCATTCGCCCCGGCCCTGGCGGCCGCCGCTTTGGCCACGCTGGCCGCCTTGCCGGCCCACGCCCAGACAGAGATCCAGTGGTGGCATTCCATGACCGGCGGCCTGAACGACTGGGTCGTCGGTCTGGCCAACGACTTCAACGCCAGCCAGAAGGACTACAAGGTGGTGCCCACCTACAAGGGCAGCTACGAGGAGTCGATGCCGGCCTCGATCGCCGCCTACCGCGCCGGCAACGCGCCGCACATCCTGCAGGTCTACGAGGTGGGCACCGCCACCATGATGTCGGCGAAGGGCGCCATCGTGCCGGTGGGCAAGGTGCTCGCCGATGCCGGCTACAAGTTCGACCCCAAGGTCTACGTGCCGGCGGTGATGGGCTACTACACGGCGCCCAGTGGTCAGATGCTCAGCTTCCCGTTCAACAGCTCGACCACGGTGCTGAATTACAACAAGGACGCCTTCCGAAAAGCCGGCCTCGACCCGAACAAGCCGCCGTCCACCTGGCCCGAGCTGGTGGGCGCGGCGGCCAAGCTCAAAGCCTCGGGCCATGCCTGCCCCTACACCACCAGCTGGCAGACCTGGACCCAGCTCGAGAGCTTCTCCACTTGGCACAACACGCTGTTCGCGACGCAGAGCAACGGCTTCGGCGGCGCCAGCGCGCGCCTGGCCTTCAACAGCCCGCTGCACGTTCGCCACATCGAGAACCTGTCCAACATGGCCAAGCAGGGGCTGTTTCACTACCGCGGCCGGGGCAACAAGGGTGATGCGGCGTTCTTTTCAGGCGAGTGCGCGATGGCCACCGCCAGCTCGTCCACCTACGGCAGCATCAAGAAGAACGCCAAGTTCGACTTCGGCATCGCCACCCTGCCGTACTACCCCGACGTGCCCGGAGCGCCGCAGAACACCATCATCGGCGGCGCCAGCCTGTGGGTCATGAGCGGCAAGAAGCCCGCCGAGTACAAGGGCGTGGCCGCCTTCTTCAACTACCTCACCAACCCGGAGGTCCAGGCCAAGAGCCACCAGATGAGCGGCTATCTGCCGATCACGATGGCCGCGCTTCAACTCACCGAGAAGTCGGGCTTCTACAAGCAGAACCCCGGCACCGACACGGCCGTGAACCAGATGATCCGCAAGACCACGGACAAGTCGCGCGGCGTGCGGCTGGGCAACTTCAACCAGATCCGCGCCATCATGGAAGAAGAGCTGGAGCAAGTGTGGGGCGGCAAGAAGACGGCCCAGGAAGCGCTGGACGCAGCGGTGAAGCGCGGCAACGAACAGCTCGAGCGCTTCGAAAGAGCGAACAAGGGCTGAAGCCTCTCCAGGTCTGCCCTTGGCCGTCGAAAAGCGCGTCCGATTCAAGAGTTGGTGGCTGCCCTGGGTGCTGCTCGCACCCCAGGTGGCGGTCATCGCCGTCTTCTTCTTCTGGCCGGCGGGGCAGGCGCTGGTGCAGTCGCTGCAGCAGCAAGACGCCTTCGGCACCTCGGTGGAATGGGTCGGGTTGGAGAATTTCGAGCGGCTGTGGGCCGACGAAAGCTACCTCGCATCGTTCAAGATCACGGCCGTGTTCTCGGTGCTGGTGGCCGGGCTGGGCCTGAGCCTTTCGCTGGCGCTGGCGGTCTTTGCCGACCGCGTGATTCGGGGCGCCACGGTCTACAAGACGCTGCTGATCTGGCCCTATGCCGTGGCGCCGGCGGTGGCCGGGGTGCTGTGGCTGTTCATGTTCGCGCCTTCCATCGGCATCGTGAGCTTCGCGCTGCGCGGCCTGGGCATCGAATGGAACCACCTGCTGAATGGCAACCAGGCCATGACGCTGATCGTGCTGGCTGCGGTGTGGAAGCAGATCTCGTACAACTTCCTCTTCTTCCTGGCCGGGCTGCAAAGCATTCCGAAGAGCCTGATCGAGGCCGCGGCCATCGACGGCGCCGGGCCGTGGCGGCGCTTCTGGACCATCGTCTTCCCGCTGCTTTCGCCCACCACCTTCTTCCTGCTCGTCATCAACGTGGTCTATGCCTTCTTCGACACCTTCGCCATCGTCGACGCTGCCACCGAAGGCGGGCCGGGCAAGGACACGGCGATCCTGGTCTACAAGGTCTATTACGACGGCTTCAAGGCGCTGGACCTGGGCGGCTCGGCGGCGCAGAGCGTGGTGCTGATGGTCATCGTCATCGCGCTCACGGTGGTGCAGTTCCGCTACGTGGAGAAGAAGGTCAACTACTGATGGCCCACTGGTGACCCCCGACCATGGTTGAACGCCGCCCCCTGGCCACCGCCATCTCGCACCTGGTGCTGGTGCTGGGCGTGATCGTCATCGCCTTCCCGCTGTACGTGACCTTCGTGGCTTCCACGCACACGGCGCAGGACATCGTGCAGGTGCCCATGCCCTTGCTGCCGGGGCCGCATCTCGTGGAGAACTACACCCACGCCATCCAGGGCACGAGCGAAGGCGCGGCATCCACGGCGCCGGTGGGTCGCATGATGGTGGTGAGCCTGATCACGGCGCTGGTCATCGCCATCGGCAAGATCGCCATTTCGCTGCTGTCCGCCTTTGCGATCGTCTATTTCCGCTTCCCTGGCCGCATGTTCTTCTTCTGGGCCATCTTCGTGACGCTGATGCTGCCGGTGGAGGTGCGCATCGGGCCCACGTACCAGGTGGTGTCGGACCTGGGCATGCTCAACACCTACGCCGGGCTGACGGTGCCGCTGATCGCCAGCGCCACCGCCACCTTCCTGTTCCGACAGTTCTTCCTGACCGTGCCCGACGAACTGGTGGAAGCCGCGCGCGTGGACGGTGCCGGGCCGCTGCGCTTCTTCAAGGACGTGCTGCTGCCGCTTTCCACCACCAGCATCGCGGCGCTGTTCGTCATCCAGTTCATCTACGGCTGGAACCAGTACCTGTGGCCCCTGCTGGTGACCACCAGCGAGGACATGTACCCGGTGGTGATGGGTATCAAGCGCATGATCTCCGGCGGCGACGCGGCCAACGAGTGGAATATCGTCATGGCCACCGCGATCCTGGCCATGCTGCCGCCGGCACTGGTGGTGCTGCTGATGCAGAAGTGGTTCGTCAAGGGCCTGGTGGACACGGAAAAGTAAAACTAAAACCATGGGCGCCATCGCACTGCGGAACGTCGAGAAAACCTACGGCCACGGCCCGAAGGCCGTGAAGGTGATCCACGGCGTGAATGCCGACATTCCCGACGGCGAATTCATCGTCATCGTGGGCCCCAGCGGCTGCGGCAAGAGCACGCTGCTGCGCATGGTAGCGGGGCTGGAGGAAATCACTGCCGGCGAGATTGACATCGGCGGGCGCGTCGTCAACAAGCTCGAGCCGGCCGAGCGCGACATTGCGATGGTGTTCCAGAACTATGCGCTGTACCCGCACATGAGCGTGTACGACAACATGGCCTACGGGCTGAAGATCGCCAAGGTGCCCAAGGCCGAAATCGAGGTGCGGGTGCAGAAGGCGGCCAAGATCCTGGAACTGGGTGGCCTGCTCGACCGCAAGCCGCGGCAGCTTTCCGGCGGCCAGCGTCAGCGCGTGGCGATGGGGCGCGCCATCGTGCGCCAGCCGCAGGTCTTCCTGTTCGACGAGCCGCTGTCCAACCTCGACGCCAAGCTGCGCGCGCAGACGCGGCTGGAGATCCGCAAGCTGCACCACGAGCTGGGCGTGACCTCCCTCTTCGTCACCCACGACCAGGTGGAGGCCATGACGCTGGCCGAACGCATGATCGTCATGAACGCCGGGCGCATCGAGCAGATCGGCACGCCCGAAGAGGTTTACCAGAAGCCGGCCACCACTTTCGTCGCCGGCTTCATCGGCAACCCGCCGATGAACCTGTTGCAGGGCCAGGCCGACGGCCCGCGCTTCACGGTGGGC
>JAABPT010000474.1 GCA_011391855.1 Burkholderiales bacterium | reverse complement strand
ATCCCCTGCAAGACGGTGGGCACGACCGAGTTCAACGGTTGCCCTTCGCACCTGCCGACCAAGACCGACGGCAGCTACACGGGCAAGTTCTCGGCGCTGGACGTGGCCGCCTGGGCCGACCTGTGGTTCTACAGCAACCCGATCTTCGTCGAGGTGCAGGGCTCGACCACCGTTGCTGGCGTGAAGTAGACGCCGCCGTCGTAAGGGACCTCGCCGCGTGCGGGGCCCCGATTTCCTGGCGCCGCCCGGCAACGTGCGGCGCCATTGCCTTGACCGGATGCGCATCACCATGTCACTGCCTGGATCCCCCTCTGCCACCGACACCACCGACACCGCCGGCACCGCCGGGCCTCGCAAACGCGTGCGCTGGCTGCGCGAGCCGCTGCTGCATTTCGCCCTCATTGGGGCTCTGCTCTTCGGCGCCGACCGCTTGATCGTCAAGCGGGCCGACGACCCCAACACCATCGTCGTCGGCAGCGCGGTGGCCGACGAGGCGCGGCGGCTGTTCCGCGAGTCGCGTGGCCGCGAACCTAACGCCGAAGAACTGGCCGGGCTGACGCGGCGCTGGGTCGACAACGAAATCCTCTACCGCGAGGGCCTGGCGCTGGGTGTCGACCAGGGCGACACCATGATCCGCGAGCGCGTGATCTTCAAGTCGCTGATGGTCGTCGAGTCGGGGCTGAAGCTGCCGCCCATCGACGACCTGGCGCTGCGCGCCTGGTTCGAGACGCAGCGCGTGAAGTACGACGAACCCGCGCGCTACGACTTTCAGGAAGCGGTGCTGGCGGCCGACACGCCCGAGGCCGACGTGATGGCCTTCGTCGCGAAGCTGAATCAAGGCGTCGTCGGCGGCACGGGTGACACCGGCGCCGGCCTGCGGGTTTTCAAGGGCCGCCCGGATGCCAACCTGGTGCAGAGCTACGGCGCCGACTTCGCGCAAGCGCTGGAAGCCGGGCCGGTAGGCCAGTGGCGCGCCCTGCCCACGCGCGAAGGCCTGCGCGTGATGCGCCTGGATGCGGTCATCCCGGCGCAGCCGGCGCAGTTCGATGCCCTGCGCAACGCCGTGCTGGCCGACTGGACCGACGCCACCATGGCCCAGCTTCGCACCGACGCCGTGCGCCTGCGGGGCCAGAAGTACACCGTGAAGTTCGAGGGCCAGGCATCGTGAGCGCGCCGGGCCGCTCCCAAGCACTCATCCAGGAGCGCACGGTGCGCAGGGCCGTTCTGTTCGCGTGGCTGCGGCGGCTGGTGCTGCTGGTGTCGGCCCTGGCCGGCACTGCCGCGTCGGCCCACGAGCTGAGCATGGCCGAGATGGAGATGCACGAGACCGCGCGCGGCCAGTTCGTCTGGCAGTGGGTGGCCAGCGGCGCAAGGCCGGCCAACTCGGAGCTGACACCGGTTTGGCCCGAAGGCTGCGCTGCCGAACTCAACCTGCTGAGTTGTGGCGACGCCGGGCTCAAGGGCGCGCTCAGCGTCGACGGCGTGGGCGAACGCTACTCCGCGGCGCTGGTGAAGGTGCACTGGCTCGACGGGCAGTCGCGTGTTTACACACTGACGAAGCGGCAGCCGCAGGTGCAGCTCTATGGCGGCGCCGACGACCAACGTGGCCGCGGCGAGATCGCCTCGGCCTACACGCTGCTGGGCTTCGAGCACATCCTGAGCGGCTACGACCACCTGCTGTTCGTGATCGGCCTGCTTTTCCTGGTGGGTTTCCAGCGCCGGCTGGTGTGGACGATCTCGGCCTTCACGCTGGCGCACAGCCTGACGCTGGCGAGCGCCGCTTTAGGCTGGCTGACGCTGCGCTCTGCGCCGGTGGAGGCGTGCATCGCGCTGTCGATCGTGCTCGTTGCCTACGAGGCACTGCGCCCGCAGGCCACGCTGTCGCGGCGCCTGCCGGCACTGGTGGCTTTCGTCTTCGGCCTCGTGCACGGGTTGGGCTTTGCCGGCGTGTTGCAGGAAATCGGCCTCCCGCAGCAACACCTGGTGGTGGCCCTGCTGAGCTTCAACGTCGGCGTCGAACTGGGGCAGCTCTTCGTCGTCGGCCTGGCCTGGGCGCTGGTGCGCGCAGTACGGCAACGCGCTTGGGCGCCCCGCCTGGCCGTGCCGACGCTCTACGCCATCGGTTCGGTGGCGGCCTATTGGTCGTGGACGCGGGTGGCGGCCATCGTGATGGCTTGAGCGGCGGGTCGGTGAGGCGGCCAGGCGCACAACCGGTCGGTGACGGACCGGACACGCCGCTGCAGCCGGTGATGTTGCTGCCGGTGAATTCCAGGCCGCCGTAACAGCGCCGAGGTCAGTGGGCTGGCGCCGATCATGTCGCCGACGGGACCACGACGTGCATCGTGGTTGGCATCGTTCAGCGCTTTGATGCGGATGGCCAGGCGCGCGACCCCGGGGTTGCTGGAGGAACCCTCGAAAGACTTGATGTTGCCGTGGAAGTCGTTGAAGGCGATCAGCTCGACCTGCAGCTGGCGGCCAAGCTCGCAGCGGCGAGCCGCCACGATCAGCCCCGCGTGGTCGATGCCTGCCAGGTGGCGGCTGCGCACCAGCCCCGACGAGACCTCGCTGACGTGGCGGAAGAAGGCCTGCTCGGACCGGGTCAAGCCCTCAGGGCGAAGGCGGCTCGGCCTTGGCGAGTCGTGCCAAATCGGGCTTGGCGAGCGCACGCAGTTCGGCGATGCGAGCCGTCAGCCATCCGAGCGCAAACCACGCTGCGGGGTCGACTGAGGACAGTGCTTGGTAGCGGGTACGGGCCACAAAGAGGTCGTTGAGCGCACCCATGCGGTCCTGGATCGCCGCCAGGGCTTCGAGATAGCGTTCGACTTGGCGCCGGCGCAGCAGAGGCGCGAAGAATTCGACGGCGTAACGCTGCCGCTTGATGCGCTTGCGCAGTTCGTGCAGGCCGGATTCGTCGAGGTCGTCGAAGGACTTCCAGTCGGCAACGATGCGTGCGTGCCAGCGCCGCAGGCGCCGCGAGACCTTGCGGTGAAAAGCGGGCGGGTCGTCGTCAGCCGCTGGCTCCACGGTGCTGCTTGAGATCCTTTCCGTGTGCTCGAGCGCGGCGTCGGGCGATTCGGCTTCGGCCGCTCCGGCAGCGTCGGCGGCGCCAGGCTGATCGCCGGCATCCTCGGCTTCGGTTTCCGCGGCTGCCACCGCTGGCGCAGGTGCCAGTGCCGCCCGCCATGCGACCCAGGCAAGAAAGGTGCGCTGCGTCTCGGCCGCCTGCACCGCGTCGGCAGGGTCGGGCGCCGGGCGGCCGGGGGGCAAGGTCAGCGGCGGCGCGCCGGCTTGCGCGAGTTCGGCCACTACCCCACCGGCCAGCACCTCGTTGTCGCGCGAGCTGCCCAGGGTGGCGAACAATGAGCGCAGACCCGAGATCAGATCCGCCGGAGGTGTCGGCACCCAGCCCTGGAAACTGCGCAGCGCGCTGCGCAAGCGGCGAATCCCGACCCGGAGCTGGTGGACCAGTTCGACGCGCTGACCCGGATCACCCTCCGTCAGGCCGATCGCGTTGCGGGTGATGTGCGCCAGGCACTCATCGAGGACGCGTCCGAAGGCCTCGATCACCGTCGCGTCGTCGGCGTAGCGAGGCCGCCCGGCCTTGCGCACCGGAGGGAAAGGCACGCCGTCGGCCAGGCGATCGCCGCGTTCTGCCGCGCTGCACGGGTGGTAGACCAGCGCAAAGCGCTTGCGCCAGCGTTCGGCGAGGGCCAGCATCGCCACCGGCGAACCCGAGATGATTTCGAACTCGAGTTCACGAATCCGCTGACTGGCCTCGGCCGCGACGAGCCGGCCCTCGTCGAATGCGACCTCGACGACCGCACCGCGCGTGCGAATCCGGCGTGTGGTGCGCCGGACCTCGGTGCGGAAGCGCACGCCGGGTTTGAGTCCGTCCGCACGAGCCCGCCGCAGCAACCTGATCAGCTGGTCACCCAGGCGCGTGCCGGCGTGTTCCGAAGCGTCGGGGCTGCCATCGGGGCGGATCGCCTTGTGCTCGAAGCGCTCCAGCGCGTTCGGGGCGACGTCCGTCAGGGTCTGGATCCAAAGGCGCGCTTCCCGTCGCAGCTGCCAGGCCATTCCTGCGCGGGCCAGGCGGCGGTCATCGGTGTCGAGGTACGTCACCACCAGCGTCGTGCGATCGAGCGTGGCCGGACCACGCTCCAGCTCCGCCACAACGCCGGCGCGGGCGGCCTGCGGGACCAGAAACCTGATTTCGACCTTCACCTGATGCATCACGACAGTGACCCGCAGACCAGATCGGCGGCGACTCGCGCGGTCATGGGGGCCGACCGCGGCAGCGTGCAAGTCCTGCTCGGGCCACGGATCCTACCGCCTGCGACTTTGGTGGCAAGCGGCCAGACCCATGAACTGCAGCCGGCGCAGCGAAACTGGCCGATGGTCAGCCATCGAACGCAACTGGCGGACTCACGGGCCAGGGCGGCCATCCGCCGGCGACCGCGAGCCCCCATGCTGTGGATCGGTCAGGTTGCGGTCTGCAGTTGGGTCGGGTCCAGCAGGAGATAGCTGGCAGACCGTTTGGCTTTCCGGTCTCCATCGTCGCTGACGACCATGATGCGCTCCGCGCCGCCGATGCGCGCCGCGCAGACCCCTTCGGCCTTCTCGAAGCCCTGCAAGCCGGGAACGGTCACCCGGCGGGCTGGCGCACCCGACTCGCCGCTCCAGCGCCAGAGGTCGAAGGCGGCCGGTTCGCGTGATGTCGGGCCACCGATCACCAGATACTCGCCCAAGGCGGGAACAAAGGACAGGCCGCGGATGCCGTGGCCGCCCAGATCCAGTTCTTCGAGCACGGGCGCGATCCGCGGTGCTTCATCCGAATCGAAGACGGCAGAAGGGTTCTCGACACAGGCGATGAGCGCGCGACCGTCGCGCAAGGGGCTGCGGAACCCGATCAACAGTCGCTGCTGGTCGGGGCTGAAATCCAGCCCTTCGATATTGAACCCGCCGCTGTCCTTGACGTCCCGTACCTTCGCTGCTGCCGCCAGCACGGCATGTCGTGCTTTCAGGGCATGCTTCAACCCACCGACGACCTTGGGGTCGACGACGCGATCGCCGTCGACCCGAAACCGGACCAGCTTCTCACGAGACTTCTTCTTGTCGCCTTCGTCATCGCGCGAGTGCGACGTGATGGCGTAGACAAGGCCTGAACGGTCCGCAGCCAGTCCCTCGAGATCGTCCATCTTCCAGAAGGAGCTGAAAACCTGGAGCAGTCCGGCCGTCAAAGCCACCGTCTCGACCGTGCCGTCGGCATCGATGGTCACCAGGCTCAGCGGATGGTCCTCTTCGTCCTCGACCACCAGAAAACGGCCGTCCGGCAGCTGCTGTATGGCCGACGGCTCGTAGATGCCGGTCAAGGGCCGGAACGCCGGAACGTGTTCGTTGCTCATCGAGGCATTGTGACCCTCCTGTCGTTCAGCACGGTTCGCCGCTGTCGATCGATCCGTGGCAGTACCCCGACGCGCGCCCCGGCCGTGAATGGCGCTTGCGATTGCGCTGCGTCAACTGCGTTCAAACGCGCGCCGGCCTTGTCACACGGCTGTCATATTCAGGCCTGAGGCTAAAACTGCCTTTCGGGTGCCACGAATCGACTCCCATGCAAAAAACCCAAGCGGTCGCCTCCCTTGGCCAGCACAGACTGATGTTGCCGGCCTGGGTCAAGGCCGCCTTGTCCGCCAACGACCGCCTCAAGGTCTATCTGACGGTCCTGCAGTCGGCCTCGTCGCACGCTTCACATCCGCATCGCGCGATGCCTGACCTGTCGAAGGAGATTGCCGCGGCCGGGTTGAACACGGTCTGGCTTCATGATCTGGCTGCAGTTGCGCGACGGGTCGACGAGGATCTCTTCATTCCGGATCTGACCAGGCTGATCAAGTGCATCGAAGAAGACCTTGCGACCATGGCGCGCCCCGTGCTGGAGACAACGCCGCAAGCCGAGGAACCGCATCGCCGCGTGCAGCATCGGCTCGAGTGGCTTGGCGCGCTGGCCCGGGACCGGCTGAGCGATCAGCAGCTTGAAGAGCTCACCCATGGCCGCCGCGGCGAGGGCGACAGCCTGCACCTGCTCGTGATGGACCTGCACAAGAAGATCAACAAGCTCGCCGGCGAGCTCGCCAGCGAAGTGATCGCCGGGGCAAATGTGTGGGAACTGCAGCCACAGGACCGTCCGCGCGTGGCCGCTTTCATGCGCGGCCTGAACCGCACGAGCGGACTGAAGTTCGACCACCCGGGGCTGGACACCGCCGCGACGCGCGACGGTGAGCGCCTGCTGATCCAGAACGACATCGGCACGAACGATGCCCACGTGCTCGTGATCCAGGTCGCGGGCCATGCGATCACGCTGACCTATTCGGATCTGCACCGCGTCCGGCTCGAATTTTTCCAGTTGCTGCTGCAGCCCTTCGGTGCCCAGTGGTCCGGGCTGGAGTCGCACTCGAACGCAGAGCTCAACCAGGGTGCGGCCTACTCGGTCGGCACGGCGCAGTTCGACTGCGCCGACGATGCGGCTGTCGAGACCGCGCTGGAGGGCATCGGCTCGCGCATCGTCTTCCTGATCGACTGGAACCGGGCTCGAAAGCGTCTGCAGGCCTTCGTCGAGAAGGTCGATGCGATCGCCATCCTGGCCGAAGTCGCCCGGCTCGACATCGGCCACCGCGCCTGGCTGCAAGTCGGCGGCGAACGCCTGGTTTTCGCGGCGATGCAGGCGGCGGGCGAGGGTGCCTTCCGCATCGGCGACCGACTCGACGAGGTCATCGGTGCCGCCGACGCACACGCCTTCCTGGTGGCCGTGATGCGGCTGGCCTGCGATGCCTTGCGCCGCGGTCAACCGGCAGCCCTGGTGGCCGACGAGACGCGCATGCTGCTGGCGCAGCACGTGCGCCAGCGCAGCAGCGAGTTCGACCTGCTGGCCGAGCATGCGTCGTACTGCCAGGCGCTGGCGCAGGCGGTCAGCGACGGCCTGGCCCACGGTGCCGAACGTTCGGGCAAGGCCGCGGCGGAACTCGCCGCGCGTTCGAAGGCCTGGGAGCGCAAGGCCGACCACCTGGTGATGCAGGCCCGCGAGAAGGCAGAGCGCCAGCCGCGCTGGCGCCCCGTGGCCCGGCTGGTCGAGCAGTCGGACGACGTGGCCGATGCGCTCGAGGAGGCCGCATTCCTGATCAGCCTGATCGCCGACCACCATCTCAAGGGCTGGGACGATCACGTCCGCAAGGTTCTGGCCCGCCTGGCGGCCACCGTGCTGCAGGCGACGCAGGACCAGGTGAAGGCGCTGGCGATCGCCCGGACGCTCGGCGGCAACAGCGAGGCTGTCGACAACGATGCCTTCCTGCGCGCCACCTGGCGCGTGCTGCAGGCGGAACGGCAGTGCGATGCCTTGTTGCGCGACGCGCGACGGGTGATCCTCGGTGCGGTTCACGACGCGCCGTCGCTGATGCTCGCCAACGATCTGGCGGCCACCCTGGAACTGGCCTCGGACCGCCTGCTGGTTGCCGCCTACGCGCTGCGTGACCTGGCGTTCGACAAGGCGGGGGTGCGGGGATGAGTGCGCATCGACATCCCCATGGCGACGAGAGGCAAGGCGTCGCCGTTGCGAGGGGCGAGTCCCTCGACATCCGGTTTCCGCGCCATGCCGACCAGCAAAGCACTTCGGCACCCGCCAAGACTGTCGCGACTGCCGTGAAGCCCTTGCCGGCCAAGCCTTGCTCAGTGGCGGCGACCGCGTTGCCTCCCGAGGTCTATCTGATCGGCTGCGGCGGCGATGCGGCCGTGCAGGGTGAAGCCTCGGAGCGCAGCATGGGCTTCAAGGCGTGGAACCTGCTGCGCATGGCCCAGCTGGGGCTGCCGGTGCCGGCGGCCTTCGTGATCGGGACCCGCTACTGTGCCGATCCCGCCGCCCGCACCAGCCGTGCGGGTGCCGACCTGTGGCGGGCGGGCCTGCGTTTGCTCGAGCAATCGACCGGACAGGCCCTGGGCGATGCACGCCGCCCCTTGCTGCTATCGCTGCGGTCTGGCGCGCCGGTCTCGATGCCGGGCATGATGGACACGCTGCTGAACGTCGGCCTGTGCGACGCAACGGTCGGCGGCCTGCTGCGAGAGACCGGCAACCCGAGGCTCGTGTGGGACGCCTACCGGCGCCTGGTGGCCACCTATGGCGAGGTGGTGGCCGGCCTGCCGGCAAGCCTGTTCGACGACGCCGCCTCGGCGCTCTTCGGTGGCCGCGACGAACGTGAGCTGGACTTCGCCGATCTTCGTTCGCTCACGCAACGTTTTCTCGAAGTCTTTTCGCAGGGGGCGGGGCGACCCTTCCCACAGGATCCCGCCGCGCAACTCGGCGGCGCGATCGACGCCGTATTCGCTTCCTGGCAGTCGCCCAGGGCGCGCGAGTACCGGCGGCTGAACCACATCGCCGATGACATCGGGACCGCGGTGACGGTGCAGTGCATGGTATTCGGCAACGCAGGCGGCCAGTCGGGTGCCGGCGTCGGCTTCACGCGCGACCCGGCCACCGGCGAGCCGGCCCTGTGGGTCGACTTCCTCTTCAACGCGCAAGGCGAAGACGTGGTGTCGGGGCGGCGCAGTGCCAACGGCCACGACGAGTTGGCGATGGTGCTGCCGGAGGTCTGGCACGAACTCGCCGAGGCTGCACAGCAGCTGGAGCACGCCTTCGGCGACATGCAGGACTTCGAGTTCACCGTGCAGGACGGCCGGCTCTTCATGCTGCAGACCCGGTCCGGCAAGCGCACGCCCCTGGCGGCGACCCGCATCGCACTGGACATGCTCGACGAGGGACTGATCGGAACCCGGATTGCGCTGGACCGCACAGCAGGGATGGAACGCGAGTCGCTCGCGCATCCCTGTGTCGTCGCGAAAGGCGGCACGGTGCTGACCCCGCTGGGCCGTGCCGCGACCGCGAGCAGTGGCGTTGCTGTCGGAGAGATCGCCCTCGACGAGGCACGGGCGGTCGCCCGCCGCGAAGCCGGGGTCGCGGTGGTACTGGTGCGCCGCGATGCCGAGACCGGCGACATCACGGCGCTCGAATCGGCCGCCGGACTGCTGACGCAACGCGGTGCCCGGACGTCGCACGCGGCGGTGGTGGCGCGGCAGCTGGGCAAGGTCTGCCTCGTCGGTTGCGCCGAACTGAAGATCGACGAGGCCGTGCGCACGATCCAGGTCGGCGACACCATATTGCACGAGGGTGAACTGATCACCCTCGACGGTAACGAGGGGGTCTTCTACGCCGGCGCGGCGCGGGTCGAAACCAACTATCCGGAGGAACTGCTCGCACGTCTGGACATGCTCAGGCAGCGCGAGCGAAGAGCCTGATGTGGCGGGGCCCTCGGTGTAGAGCGCACCGAGGACGAGCTTGTCTTGCCTGCCCGGCGCCGTGGGCAGCCGGATGTCGAGGGTCGCACGGCACTCATCCGGAGTGGGGCCGGTGCAGAGGCTCCCGCGCCGAGTGGCCCGACGGCTCAACTTCCTCGACCCTCAAAAGGAAGGACAGGCGATGAAGACGCTGTACCTGCTGCGCCACGCCAAGTCGAGCTGGGACGATGCATCCTTGTCCGACCGCGACCGGCCGCTGGACGCCCGCGGCGAGCGCGATGCAGCAAGGATGAGCAAGCGCTGGTCGCAACGGATCGAGCAGCCCGACTTGATCCTGTCAAGTCCAGCGGCGCGTGCCTTTGCGACGGCGAAGATCGTCGCCCGAGGCTTGGACTACAAGACCAAGGACATCGCGATCGACGAGCGGCTCTATGCCGCCACGGAGGTCAACTTGCTTGCCGTCATCGAAGCTCTGGACAACAAACTGGACCGCGTGATGCTGGTCGGTCACAACCCTGGCTTCGTGGAACTGGCGCATCACTTCGACAGTGGCGTCACCCACATGCCCACCTGTGCTCTCGTCGAGTTCAGGTTCGAAGCCAGGTCGTGGGCCGGCATCGGCCGGGCCAGGCCCTCGCGCACGATCGTCGACTCGCCCAAGCTACCATCGCCATAGGCCGCGGCGGCGGCGGTGCGGCGGATGTCTGGCTCGGGCGCGACTGCGGTGGTCGCACTGCCAGAATGCAAGCCATGCCAGCACTGGACGCACTGCACGCGGAGATGGCGCTGCGCGGCGTGGTGGCCGGGCTGCTTCTGTTCCATGCGGTGAACCTTGCGTTGCCGGGGCCGCGGCCGGCGGCGCGGCTGGCGTTGATCGGCTTCGTGATGTCGGTGCTGGCCTATCTGTTTTGCCAGCAGGCAGAAATGCTGCTGTTCCTGCCTCGTCCGCTGGCCTACGGATTGGTGGTCTGGTGCGTGGCTGGCGCCGCTTGGTTGTGGGTCGCGGCGCGGGCGCTCTTCGAAGATCGTTTTCGCTGGTCGGTGCCGGTGCTGGCGCTGCTGGGAGCCGCGACCTTGATCGGTCTGTCGGCCAACCTGCCTTACTTTCCGGACGGGGATGGCCCCTATCGGACGTTCCCGGCCGATGCGCCCGTGGTGTGGCTCGGGCACTTGCATTCTCTGTGCATGCTGTCGTTCACGCTCCTGGCGCTGTGGGAAGTCGTGCGTGGATGGCGCGGCGACCTGGTGGAGACCCGACGCGTTGCCAGGCGCTGGGTGGCGATGGGCATCGGCCTGTATGCCGGTCTGGCGCTGGTGATCGAGATCGCCTTGAAAGGGCACCCTGTGGGTCGCCTGCTGCCGGCGCTTCACATCCTGGTCATCGGTACGATCGCATTCGGGCTGGCGCTGCTGGTGGCCAGACGCTCGCTGAGCGAGGTGCTCGGATTCGCTGGTGTTGAACGGCCGTCGCAGCAGCCGTTGCCGGCTGAGGCTGGGGAAACCGGACTTCCACCAACGCCTGCCGCCGCACCGGCCAACGACAAAGTCACGCGTCGCCTGCAGGAACTGGAGCAGGCCATGACCCAGGGCCGCGCCTACCGTCGCGAAGGGCTCAGCCTGAGCGATCTGGCGCAGACGACGAACCTGTCCGAGG
>JAABPT010000485.1 GCA_011391855.1 Burkholderiales bacterium | reverse complement strand
CTGGAGGAAGCCAGCGCCAGCCGCGCCTCGCCCGTGGCTAAGGCGGTGAGATCCGAGCGGGCCAAGGCCAAGGACGCGAGCAAGCGAGCCGACGACGGCTTGCCGCTGCACAGCTTCAGAACGCTGCTCAAGGACCTGGGCACCTTGACCTACAACATCACCCACACGGCGCTCAACCCCGAGGCCAAGATCGTCCTGACCACAAGGCCCACACCGGTGCAGGACAAGGCCTTCAAACTGCTCGGGTTGAATCCCGCCTGTACCCAGTAGCCCCACCCCGCAGATCGACAAAGGTCAATGCGGGCGCGGAGTTACGCGCAGGCGGTCGTCAAAGTTCGGCCTAGAGCGGCCGTTGGAACCGCCGTACAGACACCCCGAGGAGGCCCCGCAGTGGAGGGCATACATCGGCAGGCGGCCGTCGGAGAGTTTGCGTCGCGGAGCACGGCTTGCGACCGTGCCGTCTCACCCCAATGGGCGCCGGACGGCGCCCAGCCCCACTACGAGCGCCAACGCCCGCAGCAGACCACGTTGTATCGCGTGGTGCAGCAGCACGCGGCCAGCTACTTCGCGCAAACCGAAGCCAACATAGGCAGTGAGTTGCAACGGCAGGACGCCGCCTCGTCGGCGGCCTCCCGTCACTTCAGGCTCGACCCGCGGCGACTGGCCTAAGCCGGGTTCAGCGACGGCGGCCGCTTTGCGCTGTCGTTCGGCTCGACCAACGGTGACATGGCCAGACAGGTGATCGGCCTGTCCGCGGGCTTCATGGACATCCTGACGCCGGTCGGCACGCCGTAGGGCGCGGGGACGGCTGAGCGCTGCGTCGTCCGTCCCTCGGGCCGCCAGTAGCCGCGCCTTGCGCTGAACTCCCCACGCCGCGGTGCGGGCTCATGAACTGCACGAGGACTTGCAGGCCTGGCGGCACTGTTCCAGCCGCTGCATCATGTCCATGCTCGGCCGCGTCAGGTGGGTTGCGCATGTGGCATAGCATGCGTTGCGCCCGCCCAGGCAGGCAATTGACGGCGACGCAGGCGCCGGCTCGCCGGCGGGTGCTGGCGTGGCTGCAGGCGGCAGCGTCGTCCCGGCTGCTGCCGGGGCCGCGGCCGTAGGGGCCAGGGTCGTCACCGTCTCGCCGGGTTCCGGCCGGCGCAGGGTGAACGACCCGACGTCGTTCTGCCCGCCGTCCGTGCAGCGCCCGGTGACCCGGGTGGCCGACACGTCCGAGGCCAGGCAGCGACGTGCGCGCAGGTACGGGATCGTAGTCGTCGCGTCCATCCGCAGTTCCAGGACTTGGGTCTGAGGGTGTTGGTGCATGTATGCCGTCGCTGCGGCCACGTTCTCGCTGAAGCCGACCACCGTCACCGCATGCCGGAAATGACGGACCTCGCCGCCTGCCTCGTGGGGCGCCTGGTGCCATTTGCCGGGCACGCCGTCGAAGTGAAGGTCCAGGATGCCATGCTGGAACCGCCAGGGCCCCGACAGTTCCGCGCCCTGGACGAGCGTGTTGCTCGGCGTATTGACGGTGCGCTTGCAGTGCGCTTCGGCACGATTCCAGAAGTTCTCCTGCGTTTGCGCCTGATGCTTCGCTGGTGCATGGGCCATCGTCTGGCGCGTGATTTCGGCCGCACGGCACTGGCACCAGGCTGTCGCGTCGATGCCTGGTGGCACCATCATCCGGCGCTGGTCCAGGCAGTTTCTGTTCTGCGTGGCCTCGATTGCCGCCGGATCCGGGCAGGCGAACCACGCCTCGGTTTGGAACTGGTCATCGCTGCCGCCAGGCCGGGCGGCGCGCAGTTCAAGGACCTTGCGGGTGTAACAAGCACAGTCCGCCCAAGGCTGGTTCTGCTGCCGCGTGCGGCATTCCTGCAGCAAGGGCTCGGCGTCCAGCGGTGCCGGAGTGGTGGGGCCCTGGGCCCAGGTGGTCATGGGCAAGGCCAGGCACAGCAGCCAGAACCGCAACAGCCCGGCGAGTGACGTCGGCGTCATTGCGCGAGCTCCATCTGGGACAGGCGGTACTGCCCGTTCTGCAGCCGCCGCACCTGGAACGTGCTGATGGCCTTACGGGTCTGCCGGTTCAGCCCCACATCGCTATCGGATTCGCTGTCGACGACGAGGGAAAAGTGGTCGATGGGCACCCACTGACCACTCCTGAATTGCGCACTGGTGCGAATCGGCTGGATGCGGTGACCACTCAGTTGGCCGCGCTTGAGATGCCGCCACACGGCAAACCGCCGCGCCTCCAGATAGCGCGGCAGCGACAGCGCAGACATGCCTTCCGGTGGCGGCTCGTAGAGCGCCAGCACCGCGGCCTCGTCGCGCCGCTGCAGCGCATCGAACGCGGCAAAGACGAGAGCCACCACGGGCTGCGCCGCCGCATCGTCGGGCGCCAGGTTGATCTCTCGTCGCGAGCCTTCCCGCGGTGCCGGTTGCTGCGCTTGCACCGCCGCAGTCAGCGCCAGGCATATCGCTCCGATCCACCGCGCCCTGTCCCAAGCCCTGGTAGCCTTCATCCCGCCTCCCTGTCAATGCCACCGTCGCGACCGACTACTTGCGTAAGGATAGCGCCGGCCGCTGCTGTGGCCTGGCGATAGGTTTTCAGTCCGCTGTGGAACTGCATTTGCAGCCCGCGACCCCGGGTTCACCCAGACGCATTGATCGTCCTACACACGCGCCGCCCACCACCGCCCATACTTCTGGGTCGGAGCCTTCGGTCTCGATCGCTGGTGGAGTGGTCCTGACGGGGCGAGGGCTGCGGCTCAACTCGTTTGATGCCGCCCCGGCTCGCGCGCCGGCGCCCTGGGCGGCGGCTGCGGCTGCAGACCCAGGTGCGTGAGGATCCTTTCGATCACCGACCGTTCCAGCACCGCCCCGACGATATTGGCCCCCCGCGAAGCTGCTGGCCGTGAATGGCGGCGAATGGCCGACATGAGCCAAGAGGACTAAACCTAAACGGAACCGGTCGTTGGCATGGCAAATTTCTTGCCAACCGGATGACTGGAGTTGGCCGGGACTACCATTTCAAGGTCGACGCCGATAGCGGCCAGTCGATCTGATTGGGGTTGAACGGCTGGTCCTCTAGGCGCTGACCTCACCATCCACCCGTACCGGACTACCAACTGCGCAGAAGGGCTGCCTCAACCCGGTTGCTCGCGCGGGTGTCTCGCGCATCGCTCCCCGCAGGGGCACCCTGTGGATGTCGTTCACCCGGATAGCCGGGCCTCGCCAGGCGTGGAAACATGTGCGCTTCACCGCCCAGCGCGCCAGGCGCCGATCAAACCATGAACAGCACGCCGCTCGAAACCGACTACCTCGTCATCGGCACGGGCGCCACGGCGATGGCCTTCGTCGACACCTTGCTGGACGAACAGCCTGATGCCTCGGTGCTGATGGTGGACCGCCTGCACCGCCCCGGCGGGCACTGGAACCACGCCTACCCTTGGGTGCGGGTCCACCAGCCCTCGGCGTGGTACGGCGTGGCCTCGCGCGAACTGGCCAGCGGCGAGAAGGACAAGGTCGGCCTGAACGCCGGCCTGTACAGCATGGCCTCGGGCGCAGAGGTTCTGGCGCACTTCGATCAGGTGATGCAGCAGCGCTTCCTGCCGTCAGGCCGCGTGCGCTGGCTGCCGATGACCGACTACCAGGCAGGCCCTGACGGCACGCACCGGCTCGCATCGGTGGTGAGTGGGGAGGTGCAGACGGTACAAGTGCGACGCAAGGTGGTCGACGGCACGCATGCGCGCACCGAGGTGCCTGCAACCCACGCGCCGCGCTACACGGTGGCGCCCGGCGTGGACTGCATCCCGATCAACGAGCTGGCCGCGCTGCGCCGGCCCTACGCTCACTACACCATCGTCGGGTCGGGAAAGACCGGCATCGACGCCTGCCTGTGGCTGTTGGCCCACGGTGTCGCGCCCTCGCGCATCCGCTGGATCATGCCGCGCGACGCCTGGTTCCTGGACCGTGCGAACTTCCAGCCGGGCCTGGAAAACTTCGAGCGAAACATGGGCTACTCGCTGGATCAGTTCGGCGCGATCGCCGAAGCGGCAACGCCTGCAGACCTGTTCGCGCGACTCGAGGCCAAGGGTGCGCTGTTGCGGCTGGATCCCAAGGTCGAGCCCACGACCTACCGCTGCTGCACGGTCTCGCGCGACGAACTCGACATGTTGCGCGGTATTGCCGAAGTGGTGCGCCTGGGCCGGCTGCAGGCCATCGAGCCGACGCGCATCGTGCTCGACCAGGGGGAATTGCCGGCGAATCCGGATACGCTGTACGTCGACTGCAGCGCCAGCGCGATCCAGCCGCTGCCAGGGCTGCCGGTGTTCGATGGCGCGCGCATCAACCTGTTCATGGTGCGCTTCTGCCAGCCGCTGTTCAGCGCCGCGCTGATCGCTTTCGTCGAGAGCCATGTCGAGGATGACGCCGCGCGCAACGCGCTGTGCGCCGTCGTGCCCAGCCCCGAGGTGCCGCGGGACTGGATGCGCATGTGGGCCGTCTCGCTGGCCAACGCGGCGCGCTGGCGCCAGCACCCGGCGCTGAACGCCTGGCTGATGAAGTGCCGCCTGAACGGCCAGGCCGTGATGGCGCGAGGACTCTCGCCCGAAGACAAGGCGCGCATGGCGCTGCTGCACCAGACGGGCGTGAAGGCCGGCGAAGCTGCTGCACGCTTGCCGGCCTTGCTGGCGATGCCGTCGTGAGCGCGGGCCCCGCGGTTCAGACGCTGCAGGCCGGCGCGCTGCGCATGCGCGTCGCCACGCAGGGCAGCGGGCCACTGGTGCTGCTGTGTCATGGCTTCCCCGAGCTCTGGTGTTCTTGGCGGGCGCAGATGGCCGCGCTGGCGTCGGCGGGCTTCCGGGCCGCGGCGCCCGACATGCGCGGCTATGGCGGCACCGATGCGCCCGCCGACCCCGCGCAATACACGATGCTGCACCACGTGGGCGACCTGGTGGCGCTGGTGCGGGCGCTGGGCGAGGAGCAGGCCGTCGTGGTCGGCCACGACTGGGGCGCGCCCGCGGCGTGGCATGCAGCGCTGCTGCGCCCGGATGTCTTTCGCGCCGTGGCCGGGCTGAGCGTGCCCTATTCGCCGCCCGGGCCGGTGGACCTGCTTACGGCGCTCGAGAGCCAGGGCATCACGACCTTCTACATGCAGTATTTCCAGACGCCCGGTGTGGCCGAGGCGGAGCTCGAGGCCGACGTCACGGCCAGCCTGCGCCGCATCACCTACAGCCTGTCGGGCGATGGCAGGGGCGGCGTGGCGACGGTGCTCGAGCCCAGCAAGGGTTTCCTGCACAACACCGAGGACCCGGCGGTCCTGCCGGCCTGGGTCGATGCCGATGACCTGGCCTACGCTACGACCGAGTTCCGGCGCACCGGCTTCCGCGGCGGGCTGAACTGGTACCGCGCCCTTCGCTCGGGGCCGGAACTGCTGGCGCCGTGGCGCGGTGCGCCCATCCGCCAGCCGTCGCTGTTCATCGCCGGCGACCGCGACGACGTGATGCGGATGCCGGCCTCTGCCGCCGCCGTGGCCCGCTTCGACCGAAGTCTGCCCGGCCTGCGCGGCAGCCATGTCCTGGCCGGCGCGGGGCACTGGGTGCAGCGCGAGCGCGCGGCCGAGGTCAACGCGTTGCTGATCGAGTTCCTGCGCGGCCTGTGACCGTGACCCGCGGCCGGGGGCAGGCGAGCTCTGAACGCTCCGTCGCCCTGGGCCGCGGCTGCGGCTGCTGCCCCAAGTGCGCGATGCTCCTCTCGATGGTAGGCCCTCATGGGTTGGCCGCCATCAGTTTCAGCTCACCCTGAACCTGCCGGAAGTGAACTTCGGCTACTGGCCGACTGCGTGATGTGGCGAGTAGCCGGTCTGGGACACCTGGTCCAAATGAAGTGCGGCGGGAGATGCGTGCAACCAGCGACGCAGGCTACATTCATGCTGCTGCGAGAAGAGCCGACAACCGGTCACAGCGCGTCACTGCATGCTCGACATGTGGGTTGCGCTGTGGGGCTTTCCGTGCGAGGCCCACGAAATGTAAAGACACGACGGGCACTTGGCTTCGCACTCGAAGTTCAGGTGCAGAATTCGGAGCAGTACGCAAAGCGATCGCCCGGCTTGGAAATGTGCGCACGTGTCCACTTGTGAGTGGCACTGGCAGCAACTGAAGGACCTGGCATCTGCAACGCCGATGCAACGTGCCGGTCAGTGGGTTTTCGTCACGCTCGGCGGGCTGTGCCGCAGCCGACCACTCATTCGCAGCCCGTCGCGGACGTTGAGGCCCATCAGCGTGAGGTTGACGGCACCGGCGGCCAGCTCGATCGCCTGCACCGCATAGAAGGCGGCATCGAAACTGCCGGCCGACGCCCAGCGGTTCAGCACGATGGCGCAGGGCACGAGCACCAGCAGGCCGTTGGCGGCGATGAAGGGCATGCGCTTCTTCTTCGACTCCACCAGACGGCCCTTGCGGGACCTCGACAGAAGCATCCCGCTGCCGCCGGCGGCAGCGATGGCCGGGATCAGGATCCACAACCCGGGCGCCACGATGAGGGACTTCAGCCGTGCCACGGCGTCGTGCGAGCCGAACAGCTCGACAAGGACGGTGGACAGGAAGAAGGTTGCAATGCACAGCGGGGCGAGGATTCCCGCGACGAGATGGGCGCGCTTGGGCATGACGGTCCTTTCAGGTGGGTCGAACGCTCGCCTTCACTGTAGGAACGATCACGGGGGCCGCATAGCCCGCTGGCGCCGACAGATTGTTGGGCGATCGCCGACAATCGATGCATTACAAGATCGGAGCTGCCGATGGACCGACTCGACGCAATGCGCACGTTCGTCCAGGTGGTGGAGAGCCGCAGTTACACCCGGGCCGCCGTGCAGCTGAACCTGCACAAGGCCACCGCCAGCCAGCACGTACAGCAGCTCGAAGACAAGCTTGGCGCGCGGTTGCTGACGCGCACGACCCGCGCGGTCGCGCCGACTGAGGAGGGGCTGGTCTACTACCAGCACGCCATGTCGATCCTGCAGCAGGTGGACGAGATGGAGACCCAGCTGCGCAAGGGCACGAGTGCGCCGGCCGGGCACCTTCGCGTGGACGTGCCGGTGGCCATGGGCCGTCTCGTCTTCGCACCCGAGATCCGCGGCTTCCTGGAGCGCTACCCGAAGATCACGCTGGAACTCGGCTGCACCGACCGGGCCGTCGATCTGGTGCAGGCCGGGGTCGACTGTGCACTGCGCGGTGGACCGCTCCCCGACTCACGCTTGTCGGCACGGCGTGTCGGCGACCTGCGCTTCGTAATGTGCGCGGCGCCGCACTACATCGACCGGCACGGCCTGCCCGACACCCCGGATCAACTGGTCGGGCATCACCAGGTCGGCTATGTGCTGGCGTCCACCGGCAAGTTGCGGCCCGTGACATTGATCCGCGAGGGCCGCCAGACCGAGCTCGATGTGCCGGCGCGCTTCGTCACCACTGACAGTGCCGCGGCACTGAGCGCCGGCCTGGACGGCCTGGGCATCATTGTTCTGGCGGAGTTCGTGGCCAGCCATCACCTGGCCAGCGGTGCGCTCGTGCGGGTGCTGCCGGGCTGGCAGTGCCCGTCGCTGCCGCTGCACCTGGTCACACCCACCACCCGCAAACGCGCAGCGCGCGTCCAGGCCTTCATGGACTGGGCCCATGCCCTGCTGCTGCGTCGGCTGGGTCCGCAGCTGGAGACGCGCTGAGTCGGCAGGGTCGTGTGGCGGCGCTCGATGAGACCGAACGTCACCGCACACTCAGACCGCAGGTCTCAAGACTGGATGCGCCGCGCTTCGTACGTTGGCACCGACGCTGCCGGCCTACACTCATGCGTCCCGGAGAAATCATGACCTCTGCACCAATGACCGCAACGGCCCGCCAGGCGCACATGCCGGTCGAGCCAGGCGAGATGCCCATCCCGCCCACGCCGGTGACTCCCGATCCGGCCCGGCCGGTGGTCGACCCGCCGCTTCCCGGCGACGCGCCCATCAGACCGCCGGAACCGATGGATCCGCCGATCATCCCGCCGCAGCCCGACCGGCCACCCATCGGGGATCCCCCCGCCCAGCCGCCCGGCGCGGGCACGCGCTGAGCCCCTGCCTCCGCCGCCCGGCGGCAACGCGAACGGGATCCAACACCCGTTGCTCTTCTATCGCTCGAGGTGTGGCACTCACCCGCCAACGAGACAATCGTCATGCGTGCCGCGGCCCACTGTAGGCTGCCGGCGGCCCAGGTGTTCTAGAAGCCGCACACGCAATCATGCGCAGTCCGCCGCTTCGACCGGTGCGCAGGCCCGGACGGAGCGCTGGCGCGGCTGGTCCAGTATGACCTGTGCCACCTCGCCGGCACGTTGTCGGATCGCAAATACGACATAGAAGGTGGTCCCGGTCTCGCCGCCTGCGCCGAGCTGATCCGCCGGATTTGATGTGCGCGCGGCCGCACCTGGGGCTGTCGCCGGCGTTCGCGCTTGCGATCGGCGGGGAAGTCAGGCCTGGCGAGAAGCCTCAACCGCCCAGCATCGCCTTCTTCAAATCGGCCTGCACTGGCTTGTCGCCGAGCCAGATCTTCAGCAAGGCGTCGTTGAACGGTGCACCCGCGATGGCGCCGATGGCCTTGCCGTTGTGGCCCACGCGCGTCTCGCCGTCGGCGAAGTCCAGCGCCACCACGTCGCCCGTTTTGGCCTCGCCGATCGACTTCATGATCGACACCAGCTGGTCGGTCTGTGCCTTCACCGCCGCCATCTCTTGCGCCGAGTTGTTGGCCGTCATGCCGTCGACCAGGGCACCGACCAGGTCGTCGGCACCGACATTGCGCAGCAGCGTCATCTGCACGCGTCGCGTGCTCTGTGCCAGCGCCGCCGGCAAATCGGCAGCCTTCGCCGGCAGGTAAAGCGCTGCCACGTACACCTTGAACACCATCCGCGTGCGCACGCCGGCACCGTTCAGCACCAGCTCCTTGCCGCCGACGCTGGCGGTTTCCTGCAGCTTCACGCCCGCGACCTCGGCGGCCAGCGCCGGCACGGCCAGCGCGAGCAGCGTGACCCCTGTCAACAACCAACGATGTCTCATGCTCTGTGTCTCCTTCTTGCAGTGCAGGCCGCGACGCAGCCTCGCCGTCGAGCAATGTAGTTCATTCGCCCGCCGCGCAGCCGACAACGGGTCCCGCCCGACTGCCGCGGCGCGGCGGGTCAGAATCGCGATCCAGATCGCTGTCCAATCGCTGTCCCAATCGCGATCCTGTCGCCCCCCCACCCAAGGCCTGCCGCATGTTCCGACAGAAATATCTAGCCCACGCCGAAATCGAAGACCAGCTCGCCGCCTGGGCGGCGCGGTATCCGGACATCACCCGCCTGGGTTCGATCGGCCGCAGCGCCGAAGGCCGCGAGATCCCGCTGCTGACCATCGGCCGAGACCCCGACCGGGCGCGGCCGGCGGTCTGGATCGACGGCAATATGCACGCTTCCGAGGTTTGCGGGTCCAGCGTGGCGCTGGCCATCGCCGAGGACCTGATCAAGGTGCACGGCGGCGCACTCGACGTGGGCGGCAAGCCGTTCCCCGCGCACATGGCCGAGGCGCTGAAGGAAGCGCTCTTCTACGTGGTGCCACGCATCTCGCCCGACGGCGCGGAGCAGGTGCTCAAGCGCGGGCGCTACGTTCGTTCGAGCCCGGTCGACGAGCGCAGCCATCGCGGCCACGCGCATTGGCAAAGCGCCGATATCGACGGCGACGGCCTCGACGGTGTCATGCGCAAGCTCGACCCCGAAGGCGAGCTCGTCGAGTTGCGCAGCGAAAGCGGGGAGATCCTCAACCCGCCGGTGATGGTGGCGCGCCAACCCGAGGACCCGGGACCGTTCTTCAAGCTCTACCCCGAAGGCCACATCGCCAACTTCAACGGCCGCGCGATCCCGGCGCCCTACTTCCTGTCCGACAACCAGTACGACTTCAACCGCAACTTTCCGTACCAGTGGGCGGCCGAGCCGCAGCAGGCCGGCGCCGGCCACTACCCGGGCAGCGCGCCGGAGACCCGCGCCGTGCTCGACTTCGCCACCGCCCACCCCAACATCATGGTGTGGCTGAACCTGCATACCTTCGGCGGCGTGCTCATCCGTCCGCTCGGCGACAAGCCCGACGCCAAGATGGACCGCGGCGACCTGGCCATCTTCGAACAGGTCGAGGCCTGGATGACCGAGCACACCGGCTACGCCAGCGTGAGCGGCTTCCACGAATTCCTGTACGAACCCGACAAGCCGCTGCACGGCGACCTGTCGGATTACGCCTACCACCAGCGTGGCGCCCTGGCCTATGTGGTGGAGCTGTGGGACCTGTTCCGGCAGCTCGGCATCGAACGCAAGAAGCCTTTCGTCGACCACTATTCGAAATTCACGCGCCAGGACATGCGCGCGCTGGCCGCCTTCGACCGCCAGCACAACGGTGGCCGCATGTTCAAGGCCTGGAAGAAGGTGCAGCACCCACAGCTCGGTGAGGTGGAGGTGGGCGGCTTCGACCCGCGCGTGGGTATCTGGAATCCGCCCTACGAGCGGCTGGCCGAGACCTGTGCCACGCAGAGCGCGGCGTTCCTGCGCGTGGCCGCGCTGGTGCCGCGCGTGGCGGTGGAGGTGGTGCGGCAGGAACGCAGCGAAGGCCACACGCGCATCGAGCTGCGCGTCGTCAACCGCGGCTACCTGGCCACGCACGGGCTGCCGTCGGCGAAGGCGCTGCCGCATGCGGAGCCGCTGCGTCTGAAAGCTACGGGCGAAGGCGTCACGCTGCTGGCACCGGCCGAGCAGGTCGTCGAGATCGGGCATCTCGACGGTTGGGGCAGCGGCCTGCACGGCGGGCCGAGCACCTTCGCGCCCTGGACCCGTGGCAACGGTCACGAGCGCTTCGTGACGCTGCTCGCCCAGGGCCGCGGCACGGTCCGCGTGCACGTGGGCAGTTGCCGGGTCGGCGACATCTGCCTGGACGTGCCAGTGGACTGACGGCCGCCAGCCCGCTTCGGTGCGCCTCCATCGGGGCCGATGGAGAATGGCGTCATGAACGATCCCACCTCCTACGTGCCACCCCAGGTCTGGACGCCGCCGGCTGCCAGCGGCGGCCGCTTCGCGAATATCAACCGCCCCACCGCCGGGGCCACGCACGAAAAGGAACTGCCGGTGGGCCGCCACCCGCTGCAGTTGTATTCGCTGGCCACGCCGAACGGCGTGAAGGTCACGGTGATGCTGGAGGAGTTGCTCGCGCTCGGCCACGCCGGCGCCGAGTACGACGCCTGGCTGGTACGCATCCACGAGGGCGAGCAGTTCGGCAGCGGCTTCGTCGCCGTCAACCCCAATTCCAAGATCCCGGCGTTGCTGGACCGCAGCGGTCCCGCACCGGTGCGGGTGTTCGAGTCCGGCGCCATCCTGTTGTACCTGGCCGAGAAATTCGGCGCCTTCCTGCCGAGCGGCGGCGCGGCGCGTGCCGAATGTCTTTCGTGGCTGTTCTGGCAGATGGGCAGCGCCCCCTACCTGGGCGGCGGCTTCGGCCACTTCTACGCCTATGCGCCGCTCAAGATCGAGTACGCCATCGACCGCTTCGCGATGGAGGTCAAGCGCCAGCTCGACGTGCTCGACCGCCGCCTGGCCGAGAGCCCCTACCTGGCGGGAGAGGACTACACGGTGGCCGATATCGCCGTCTGGCCCTGGTACGGCGCGCTGGTCAAGGGCCAGCTCTACGAAGCCGGCGAATTCCTGCAGGTGCAGGACTACACGCATGTGGTCGCCTGGGCCGACCGTATCGCCGCCCGCCCGGCCGCGCGGCGCGGGCGCATGGTCAACCGCACCTCGGGCCAGCCGGCGAGCCAATTGCACGAGCGCCACGATGCCGGCGACTTCGACACCCGCACGCAGGACAAGCTGGCGCCGCCGGCCTGACCCGCTGCCCACCCAGCTTCGGAAGGACACCGCCCATGATCACCCTGTACGACTGCGCCACCGCGCCCAGCCCGCGCCGCGCGCGCATCCTGCTGGCCGAAAAGGGCGTCGCCCACGCCACGGTGCCGGTGGACCTGCGCAGCGGCGAACAGTTCGGCGACGCCTTCCGCGCGGTGAATCCGCAATGCACCGTGCCTGCGCTGCGCACCGAAGACGGCGTGGTGCTCACCGACAACGCGGCCATCACGGCCTGGCTGGAAGCGCGTTTTCCCGAGCCGCCGCTGCTGGGCACGACGCCCCTGGAAAAGGCCGAGATCGCGAGCTGGAACTGGCGCGTGGAATTCGAAGGGCTGCTGGCCATTGCCGAGGCCTTGCGCAACGGCTCGCCCGCCATGGCCCGACGGGCGCTGCCCGGCACGGTGGACTACGAGCAGATTCCCGCACTTGTGCAACGCGGCCTGGCCCGCACGCAGCAGTTCTTCGCCACGCTGGACGATCGGCTGTCCGGCCGCGACTTCCTGGCCACCGACCGCTTCAGCGTGGCCGACATCACGGCCGTGGTGGCGGTGGACTTTGCGCGCGCGATCAAGCTGAAGCCCGGCGACGAACACGTGCACCTGCAGCGCTGGCGGGCCACGATGGCGCGGCGGGCGTCGATGTCGCTGTAGTTAAGAAGAGCGTCAAGACGAGCGTCAAGACGAGCCCCTGGGTCGTCGGCCGGCCACGGCCCGGGCGAAGAGGCCCGCCGGCCTGTTTGCCGTAGCATAGTCAAGCCTGCGCCACGCCTTCGAAACGCTTCTGCGATGACCCTGCGCCGCCTCGACCTCGCCCTGCAGGGCGGCGGCACCCAAGGTGCCTTCACGTGGGGCGTGCTCGACCGCCTGCTCGAGGACGAACGGCTGCAGATCGCAGCCATCAGCGGCTCCAGCGCCGGCGCCATGAATGCCGTCGCACTGGCCTCGGGGTGGGCCACGGGCGGCCGCCGCGGGGCGCGCGAGGCCTTGCGCAATTTCTGGTCGCGGGTGGCCGAAGGACTGCACCTGGGCCGCTGGGTCGACGCCTGGCTGGGCTGGGGCCAGGCCGGTGCGGCAGGCGCTGCGCTGGCGCCCATGCAGATGGCCTGGGACATGGCCAGCACCCTGCTCGCACCGGTGCATGCCGACCCCGCCGCCAGCAATCCGCTGCACGCGATCCTGCGCGACACCGTCGACTTCGAAGCCGTGCGGCGCTGCCGCGACCTGAAGCTGTTCGTCGCGGCCACGCACGTGCGCAGCGGCCGCCAGCGGGTGTGGCGCCGCTCCGAACTCGGCATCGAAGCCGTGCTGGCCTCGGCCTGCCTGCCCACGCTGTTCCCCGCCGTCGAAGTGGACGGCGAGGCGTATTGGGACGGCGGCTACATGGGCAACCCGTCGCTGCTGCCGCTGCTGGCCGAGACGCCCACGCTGGACCTGATGCTGGTGCAGGTGCACCCCAGCCTGCGCAGCGACCTGCCGATGGGCGGCGCCGCGGTGCTGGACCGCATCAACGAGATCACCTTCCACGGCAGCCTGGTCAAGGAGCTGCGCTCGCTGGCCATCCTGCGCAAGCTCATTCACGACGAGGGCCTGGCCGACCGTGCCTTCCACGAACCGCTGTTCCGCAAGGCCGCGGCGCTGCGCGTGCACCGCATCGAAGGCGGCGAGAAGCTCGACGCCGTGGCTGCCACCGGCCTGCTCGATTCGGCCTGGCACCGCTTGCTGGCGCTGCACCGCGCCGGCCACGCGGCAGCCGACACCTGGCTGACCGACCATTTCACGCACCTGGGCCGGCACGGCACGGTCGACCTGGTGTCCGACTACCTCAGCGGCGAGGTCCTCAACGGCCGCCCGCATGCGGTACCGCCACCGCCACCGGCACCGCGGCCCACGCCGGATTAGGG
The DNA here is from genome assembly GCA_011391855.1 of Burkholderiales bacterium. GTDB lineage: Bacteria > Pseudomonadota > Gammaproteobacteria > Burkholderiales > Burkholderiaceae_C > Rubrivivax. Next base: position 12,858 of record JAABPT010000485.1, on the reverse strand, counting down.
CCGACCCGCTTCCTTCTCACCCGGCAGCCAGGCCACCACCGCCGCCGTGCAGGCGGCGATCAGCGCCATGCCCCACAGCAGCGCGCTGAAACCTGACGCCTTGACCACCGGGCCGAGCAGCCACACCGCCAGCGAGCTGATGCCGATGGACACCGTCAACCGCGCCCCGGCCACGCGCGAGCGGATGCGGTCGTCGACATAGCGCACGATCATGGCGTCGGTGAAAGGGATCGAACCGAAGATGAACACCATCACCCCCAGCAGCAGCACCAGCAGCCACCAGCCCTGCGCCTGCGCGGCCAGCGCCAGCAGCGGCATCGGCATCAGCGCCATGACCAGGTACAGAGGCTTCAGCGGCAGGCGGTCGATGAGCCGGCCCACCACCACCTGCGCCAGCGAGGCCACGGCATACACCGCCGCCAGCATGGCGCCCAGCAGCGCCGGGTCCTCGACGATGCCGCGGAAGCGCTCGCTCAGCAGCTGCGCATTGCCGTTGGTGGTGAAGTTGAAGAGCAGGCCCACGGTGACCGAAGCGCCGGTCATGACCGCGAACACCCGCGCCAGCAGGGCCGGCGTCAAGCTCACCCGCGCCTTGGTCGTGCGCCGGGCCGGTGCCTCGGTTTCCTGCGGGCAGATTCGCGCAAACAACCACCCGGCGCCGATGGCCAGCAGCCCCGGCACCGCAAAGGCCGCGCGCCAGCCGAACCACTGCACCATGAAGCCGGTGCTCAGCGCGGCCACTGCAATGCCCAGGTTGCCCGCCAGGCCGTTGACGCCGATCACCGCCCCGGGCTGGGACGCACGCTGCAGCAGCATCGGAATGCCCACCGGGTGGTAAATCGATGCGAAGGCGCCCAGCAGCGTGAGCGCCGCGGCCATTTGCCAGGCATTGCGCGTGCAAGCCACCAGCAGCGCCGAGGCACCGATGCCGAAGTAGAACAGCAGCATCATGCGCCGGCGCCCCCACAGGTCGCCCAGCCGACCCGCAGGAAGCGAGCCCAGGCCGAAGAGCACGAAGGCGCCCACGCCATAGGGCATGAGGTCCTCCCAGCGCGTGAAGCCGAATTCCGCCGCGATCGAGCCCACCGCGGTGGCGAAGATGAGCAGGAACATGTGATCGATGGCGTGGCCCAGGTTGAGCAGCAGCGCCACGGCGCGCGAGGTGCGCGACGGCGCTGCCGCGGCAGCGGGGCTGGCGAGCGCGGGCTCGGCGTTGTCGGCAGCAGCGGGGTGACTCACGGCCCGCAGTGTGCCGCAACCGGTGGCAGACGGAGCCTGCGCAACGCATGACCCGCCGCCGCCGCGCCGCCGGCAGCGCATGCCCCAGAATCCCGCCATGGAAACCCCTGGCAACCTTTTCTGTGTCGCCGCGCCCAGCGGCGCAGGCAAGTCCAGCCTCGTGAAGGCCTTGCTGGAACTCGACTCGCGGCTGGTGGTATCGGTGTCGCACACCACGCGCAAACCGCGCGGGCAGGAACAGCATGGCCGCGAATACTGGTTCGTCGACCTGCCCGACTTCCGCGCCATGACCGACCGCGGCGAGTTCTTCGAATGGGCCGAGGTCCATGGCAACCTCTACGGCACCTCGCGCAAGGCCATCGAGCAGCGGCTGATGGGCGGCGAGGACGTGGTGCTGGAAATCGACTGGCAGGGGGCACTGCAGATCAAGCAACTGTTCGCGCACGCCGTGCTCATCTTCATCCTGCCGCCGAGCTGGGACGAACTGGCACAGCGCCTGCACCGGCGCGGCGAGGACCGGCCCGAGACCATCGCCAGGCGCCTGGAGAATGCGCACGAAGAGGTGGCACAGGCCCGGCATTTCGACTTCGTTATAATCAATGCTTTGTTCGAAACGGCGCTGTTCGACCTGAAGACGGTCGTGCACTCGCAGCGCCTGAAGTACGCCGCCCAGATGCGCAACCGTTCGCAGGTGTTCGCCGCTCTGGGGCTGGTCTGAAGACAAAGCCGCATCCAACGCACCCACCACCGAAGGCATCCATGGCCCGCATCACCGTCGAAGACTGCCTCGTCAAGATTCCCAACCGCTTCCAGCTCGTGCTGGCCGCCACCTACCGGGCGCGCATGCTCAGCCAGGGCCACGCACCCAAGATCGAGACCAAGAACAAGCCCGGCGTCACCGCGCTGCGCGAGATCGCGGCGGGCGAAGTGGGCATCGAGATGCTGCGCAAGGTGCCGACCTGAGCGCCTGAGCGAACGCCCCCGACCACGGGCGCCGGTGCCGGCATGGCACGGCGCCCGTTGTCTTTGGTGCAGGGCCCAGGCGCCGGGCGCCCAGACGCGCTAAATTCGGGTGATGAGCCTGCGTTCCCTGGCCGCCGAACTGCTGCCTGCCGCCCTGCACGGGCTGCATCGCGCGCCCCTGGTGCAGCGCGACCCGCCGCCAACGGCCGAGGTGCAGTCCTTCGACGCCCTGGCCAGCCGGCTGGGCTACCTGCCCAAGGCCGACCTCAAGCTGGTGCGCGAGGCCTACAAGTTCGCCGACCAGGCCCACCTGGGGCAGTTCCGCGCCAACGGCCAGCCCTACATCACGCACCCCATCGCGGTGGCTGGCCTGTGCGCCGAATGGAAGCTCGACGCGCAGGCCATCATGGCCGCGTTGATGCACGACACGATCGAAGACTGCGGCGTCACCAAACCCGAGCTGATCGAAAAGTTCGGCGCCGCCACCGCCGACCTGGTGGACGGCCTGACCAAGCTCGACAAGCTGCACTTCAATACGCGCGAGGAAAGCCAGGCCGAGAGCTTCCGCAAGATGCTGCTGGCGATGGCGCGCGACGTGCGCATCATCCTCATCAAGCTGGCCGACCGCTTGCACAACATGCGCACCATGCAGGCCATGGCGCCCGAACGGCGCCAGCGCATCGCGCGCGAGACGAGCGACATCTACGCCCCCATCGCGCACCGCCTGGGCCTGAACCAGACCTACCGCGAACTGCAGGAGCTGTGCTTCGAATTGCTGCACCCCTGGCGCCACGCGGCGCTGTCCAAGGCCGTGCAGCGCGCCCGCGGCCACCGGCGCGACATCGTCGAGCGCGTGCAGAAGGACGTGGAGAAGGCTTTCGCGCAGCACAAGCTCAAGGTGCAGGTCTCCGGGCGCGAAAAGACGATCCAGTCGATCTACGCCAAGATGCGCGAGAAGCACGCCGGCTTCGCGCAGGTGAGCGACATCTTCGGCTTCCGCCTGGTCGTGCCCACGCTCACCGACTGCTATATCGCCCTGGGCGTGCTGCACCAGCTCTACAAGCCGGTGCCGGGCCGCTTCAAGGACTACATCGCCATCCCCAAGGCCAACGGCTACCAGAGCCTGCACACCACGCTGGTCAGTCCGCTGGGCACGGCGGTGGAGTTCCAGGTGCGCACCGAGTCCATGCACGCGGTGGCCGAAAAAGGCATCGCGGCGCACTGGCTGTACAAGGTCAGTGGCAAGGGCGACGGCAAAGGCGACGGTAAGGGCGACGGCAAGGGCGCCGCGGCCGACGCCCAGCGCTTTTCCACGCTGTGGCTGCAAAGCCTGCTCGACATTCAGGTGGAGACCAACGACTCGGCGGAATTCCTGGAGCATGTCAAGGTCGACCTCTACCCCGACGCGGTCTACGTCTTCACGCCGCGCAGCAAGATCCTGGCGCTGCCGCGCGGCGCCACGGCGGTGGATTTCGCCTACGCCATCCACTCCGACGTCGGCCAGCACACGGTGGCGGCGAAGATCAACGGCGAACCGGTGGCACTGCGCACCGAACTGAAGAGCGGCGACGTGGTCGAGATCATCACCGCCCCCGGCGCACGCCCCAACCCGGCCTGGCTGAGCATGGTGCGCACCGGGCGCGCTCGCTCCAAGATCCGCCACTACCTGAAGAATATGGAGACCGAGGAGTCGCGCAGCATGGGCGAGAAGATGCTGGCCCAGGCGCTGCGCGCCGAAGGCCTGCAGCTGCCGCCCAGCGACCCCAGCGACGCCGAAGCCCAGTCGCTGTGGCAGCAACTCACGAAGTGGAGCGGTAACCGCAACCGCGGCGAGTTGCTGGTGGACATCGGCCTGGGCCGCAAGATCGCCATCATCGTGGCCAAGCGGCTGGCGCAGATGATGGCCGAGCGCGGCATCAAGCCCGACGCGGTGACGCTCACACTCGGCCGCTACACCCAGGACGACAGCACGCCCACGCAGGGCGTGGTGTTCGTCGACGGCAGCGAAGGCAATTCGATCCAGCTCGCCACCTGCTGCCGGCCGATTCCCGGCGACGCCATCGTGGGCTACCTGGGCCGCGGCGAAGGCCTGCTCGTGCACACCGCCGAATGCCCCACCGGCAAGCGGCTGTTCGAACGCGACAGCGAGCGCTGGATGCAGGTGGAGTGGGCCGAGGAGCTGACGCGCAGCTTCGAGACCAGCGTCTACGTGCTGGTGAAGAACGGCAAGGGCGTGCTGGCCCAGGTGGCCGCCGGCGTGAGCACGGCCGAAGCCGACATCATTCACCTCGGCATGGACCCCGAGCCGGCCGAGGAGACGATCGAACTGCGCCTGCTCATCAGCGTGCGCGACCGCCTGCACCTGGCCGAGGTGCTGCGCACCCTGCGCCGCCAGCCCGTGGTGCTGCGCGTCTCGCGCTACCGGTTCGCCTGATCCGGCGCCGGGTAGCGCACCTCCACGACCTCGATCTTCTCCACGCCGCCGGGCGACACCAGCTGCACCTCGTCGCCCTCGCGTGCCTTCAGCAAGGCGCGGGCGATGGGTGAGATCCAGCTCACCTCGCCATGCAGGCTGTCGGCTTCGTCGATGCCCTTGATGGTGACCGTGCGCTCGGTGCCCGCGGCGTTGGCGTAGGTGACCGTGGCGCCGAAGAAGACCTGGTCCTTGCCGTGGTGCACCGACGGGTCGGCGACCTCGGCGATGTCGAGCCGCTGGGTGAGGAAGCGGATGCGGCGGTCGATCTCGCGCAGCCGCTTCTTGCCGTAGAGGTAGTCGCCGTTTTCCGAACGGTCGCCGTTCTTGGCGGCCCAGGACACCACCTCCACCATCTTCGGCCGTTCCACGTCCAGCAGCGTCATCAATTCCTCGCGCAGCCGGCGCCAGCCCTGCGGCGTGAGGTAGTTGCGCGTGCCGGCCGGCAGCGGCGGCAGGCCCGGTGCCTCTTCGTCGTCGGCGTCGCCGGCTGCGGCGTCCTCGCGCACGAAGGCCTTGTTCATGGCAAAGGTCCTACGTTCGGCCGGGGGGCCGTGCGTGGGCGGCAAAGGTCGTGGCGGTTCATGGCCGGGGGCGGCACGGAGTCGAGGTCGGGATCGGGAACGAGATTGTCGCAGTCCGCCTGCCCGAGCGCCCTGTCCGCCCGCGCAGGCGGGTGCTGTGGCGCGAGCGCCCGATACGCAAGAATGCCGGGCCCCGGAACCACGAAGCCGCCGTCGCCCACCCATGCCCCCTGCCCGTGCCCTGCAAGGACTGACCGTACTGCAACGCGGCTGGCTGTCTTCGAACAACGTGCTGCTGCACGGCAGCGAAGGCAGCCCGGCCTGGCTCGTCGACAGCGGCCACGTGCGGCACGCCGAGCAGACGGTGGCCCTGCTGCGCCATGCGCTGCAAGGCGAATCATTCGGCGGGCTCATCAACACCCACCTGCACTCCGACCATTGCGGCGGCAACGCTGCGGTGCAGCGCTCGTTCGGCGGCACCATCACGGTTCCGCCCGGCCAGTGGGCGGCAGCGCGGGCCTGGGACGAGCAGGCACTGAGCTACCGCCCCACGGGTCAGCGCTGCGAACGCTTCGTGCCCGACGCGCGCCTGGAACCCGGCCAGGTGCTGCTCGCCGGCGGCCGCCGCTGGACAGCGCTGGCCGCACCGGGGCACGACCCGCACTCGCTGGTGCTTTTCGACGACCGTGAAGGCGTGCTCGTCAGCGCCGACGCGCTGTGGGAGAACGGCTTCGGCGTTGTCTTTCCCGAACTGGAGGGCGAGGACGCCTTCGACGAAGTGGCGCGCGTGCTCGACCTGATCGATTCGCTCGGCGCGCGCTGGGTGATCCCCGGCCACGGTGCGCCGTTCGGCGACGTGGCCGCCGCGCTGCAGCGCGCACGGCGGCGGCTGGACGGGTTTCGCGGCGACCCCGCCCGCCATGCCCGGCACGCAGCCAAGGTGCTGGTGAAGTACCACCTGATGGAGGAAGGGCAACAGCTCTGGGCCGACTTCCTGCGCTGGTTCAGCACCACTGAACTGTGCCGGACGATCTGGCAGCGGCTGGACCGGCCCGAAGGCACGCTGCCAGCCTTCGCCGAACGCCTGGTGGCCGAGCTGCTGGCGGCCGGCGCGCTGGCGCGCCAAGACGGCGTGCTGCACGACGCCTGAGCGCCGCGCCGGCCGCGTTGCCTGCGCCGCGGCTTGATGGATCGCAAGTCAGGGCCAGTGCCTTGGGTGCAACATCGGTTTCCGTTCGACCACCTGCCTGGAGACACCGCCATGAAACTCACCGCTCGTTGTGCGCTGGCTGCCGCCGGCCTCGTCTTCGCTTGTGCCGCTTCGGCGCAGCCCGCATCCGGCACCCACACCATTCGCGTGCTCACGCCCGAATCGGCACTGAAGGCCACCCAGGCGGCGCTGGTCGAATGCCGCCGGCTGGGCTACCAGGTCGCGGTGGCGGTGGTCGACCGCTCGGGCCTGGCGCAGGCCATGATCCGCGACCGCTTCGCCGGTGCGCACACGCCGGAGACGGCCACCAACAAGGCCTGGACCGCCGTCAGCTTCCGCACGCCGACCACCGATCTGGCGCGCGCCACGCAGGCCGGCCAGCCCAGTTCGGGCATCCGCCAGCTGCCGCGTTTCGTGGGCGTGGGCGGTGGCATGCCGATCGAGGCCGGTGGTTCCATCGTCGGTGGCATCGGCGTCTCCGGCGCGCCCACCGGCGACGCCGATGACGCCTGCGCCAAGGCCGGCATCGCTGCCATCAAGGACGAGATCGAGATGTAGCCGGCCTGCGGGGCGGTAGCGGCCCGGCGCCGCGCCGCACGCAGCCGCAGCGGGAGGGCACGGCCGTGAACACGCTCACCAAGCTGGCCTTGGGCCTGATGGGGCAGCTCAACCCGCAGCCGCCGCTGGGCGACGCCACCGCCAACCTGGCGCTGCCGCCGCCGCGGCACCGCGGCGGGCTGTCGCTGATGGAGGTGCTGCGCCAGCGCCAGTCGCAGCGCGAATTTGCGCCCCGGGCGCTGCGCAAGCAGCAGCTGTCCGAGTTGCTGTGGGCCGCAGCCGGCATCAACCGCCCGGCACTCGGTGGTCGCACCGCGCCCAGCGCCATGAATGCCCAGGAAGTGCTGCTCTACGTAGCGCTTCCGCATGGCCTGTACCGCTACGAGCCGGCGGCGCATGAACTGCAGCTTGCCGCCGCCACCGACGTGCGCCGCGTCACCGGCTACCAGGACTTCGTCGACACCGCGCCGTTGGACCTGGTCTACGTGGCCGATCACTCGCGCATGCACCTGGTGCCGGCCGCGATGCGCGAGGCCTATGCCTACGCTGCCGCGGGCGCCATGGCGCAGAACGTCTACCTGTACTGCGCATCGGCCGGCCTGGCCACGGTGATCCGGGCCTGGTTCGACCGCGACGCGCTGGCGCGCGCCATGGGCCTGGGCGCCGACCAGCAGTTGCTGCTGGCGCAGACCGTCGGCCTGCCCGCGGTCGCCGTGATGCTGGTGCCTGCATCGCGGCGCCGCTGAGACCCGACTCGGCAGTGATGGTGGCCGACCTGTTCGGCAACCGCGTCTTCCTCTGAAATCTGCAGCCGCTTCCAGTTCAACGGTGCCCTGGTCTCCGATTCAAACCCGCCATCGTTCTTGAGCCGCTCCGGCCACCCACTTTCCATGCCCTTGTCCACACGCCTGCGGCGCGGTGCTGTCCACCGCGGCGGTCGGCAACGCGTATTCAGCGCACACGATGCGGGCCTTCGCCGGCGCAGTTTTCAGTGAGTTGGACCCCATCATTGCCAGCCATGTGTCTGGGTGGGTCAGCGCCGCCGCGCGCGCGGGCGACGCTTGGGTGCCAGGTCCGCCGGCGGCGCCGCGTCGAGCCACGTCTCGGGCGTCGGCGTTGGAGCGTCGTCGGCCTTATAGCCCAGCGCGGAGCGCTCGGCCTCCCAGGTGTGCATCAGGGTTCCGATGGCCTGGTCGATGAAGTGTTGACCTTCCTCTTCGGAGTAGCCGAAGGTTTCGCAGTCGCGCAGAAGCGCCCAACGCGCGGCCTGCATGTGCCCGCCACGCGTGATGCTCATGGCCAGCGACCCGCCGAAGGTGATGTACGGGGCAATGTCGTAGGCCGGAGAGAGCGACCAGCGGCCTGCGGCGCAAAGCACGCCGTGGTTGCGCGGATGGTCGTCGCCGTTGCCGCAGATGGCGTTGAATGCCATTCGCCGCCACAACTCCCTTTTCATCCCGAGCACGTCGGCTCCGTCGGCGCCACACCAGCGTTGAAGCTCTGCGCAAAGGTACGGGTAGGAGCGCTGAGGGTCCCCTCGCGTCGCCGCGCTGTCCAGCCGCAGCATCGTGTGCGCGCTGGCGAAAACGTGTCGCAGCACCCGCTGGTCGTCGCGCACCAGGCGATCGAACCGCTGCACAGCGACGACTTGATGCAGCCCGGCGCGCCAGAATTCGACAGCGGCCGCATCGACGCCGCAGGCGCGGGCCGACCTCATGGCGAGGTATTCGCGCAAGGGTGAGTTCGGAGCGTCGCCGCGGTCCTGCAGCTTGGCAATCCAAAGCTGGCCGCGGTGCGTCACGGTCAGCTTCGGCCGCTCGCCGCCGAGCGTCGTGCCGACAACGCCATGCAGGTCGCGGACGACGCGGCTGGGCGCGACGCCCTCCGGCGTGTCGGCGAGCCTCTCGAGACAGTGATCCAACGGTATCGGCTGAAACGCGACCTTGCGCTGGATGTCGTCGCAGACCTCGATGGCACCCACACCGTCGCCAAGGGAGACCTCGAGCCGGTCCATCGGGTTCAGCGCGCGACCTTCGATGTTCTCGAGCATCGACAGGCCATAGCCCTCGGGAGAGGCGTCGCGGAGCACGCCGAAGAGGCCCTTCTGCCGGGTCTCGCGGTGCGGCCGAAGTGCACGCGTGAAGGGCAGGTTGACCGGGTCCAAGGGCGTGGCGCCGTCGCTGGCCATGAAGTCGCGGTCGTAGGTGAACTCGCCCAGTCCCTCACGCCAGGTGAAGGAGCCGCATCGCACCGGCTCGACGGCGCCCGCGGCCCACACCCACACGGGCTTGGTGACGGCGTCAGCCATCTCTACCTCCGCACCCGCCTGGGCAGCAGGTCTTCGCTGAGTCGGTTCACGAGGGCGGGGTCATCGGCGAGCACGGCGACCTTGTCGAGTCCGTCGAGCACGTCCAGCGCGAACAGCACGCCCAGGTAGAAGCCCATCTGCACGGTCGGCGAGCCTGACTCGATGGCCGACAGGGTGCTCAGACTGACGCCCGACTTGGACGCCAAGTCGGACTGCGTGAGCATGCGCGCACGCCGCGCTCGGTTGATGCGGCCACCCAACCGCACCAGCGCGTCCTCCGCAGGAAGTGGCAGCATGGCGCGGGATGCAGAAGTCTTCATTGTGGAATCATTGAGGCTTTTAATGCTTGCGCAAACACATATTAAAAGTCCTGCCTCGCAAAGTCAAGATGCGGGTCGACCTCCCAGGCTGCCCTCGGGCACCCGCTCGACAAGGGCCGTCCCGAGGCCGATGGCCAGCCCCTTCCTGGGTTCCTGGACGAAGCCGAGCATGGCGCCCTGAGCCACCAGGGCATGGGCGGCCGCGACGGACTGCCTGAGGGTGTCGAAGACGGCCGCGTTGGCGGTGTCCTTGTCGACGACGAAGCGCGACGGCGAACGCTTACGGATGCCAGCTAAGGGATGAACTCCGCTTGACGCCTTGCGGCGGGATCAGAGTTCAGTGGCGCAGATTTGGCGCATGCGCGACTGCGTGGCCCAAACAGGCCAACACAGGTCACATCGGGAACGACCGGTAAAACAAAAAACCCCGCAAATCATCGACTTACGGGGCCTGATGCTTGGTGGGCGGTGCAGGGTTCGAACCTGCGACCCCTGCCGTGTGAAGGCAGTGCTCTACCGCTGAGCTAACCGCCCGGAATCCTGCTGCCTGGCTCTCAGGCGGCCGCGTTCCGGCAAGCCTCGAATTATGCCACCGCTTCAAGCCGCTGCCGCAGCGACAGCAGCTGGCGCCGGCCGCCAAACGGTCCGCCCGTTGCTGGCCTTGTCGATCTCGGCCAGCACGGCCTCGTGGGCGGCCTCTTCCTCGTCGCTGACGCACAGCACCGAAAGCTCGAATTCGCACAGATCAACGGCGCCGTTGGCCATATGAGGGCCCTCGCCTTCGTCGGCATCGATCACCAGCGACTTCTGGCCGCGCGTCATGCGCAGGTAAACCTCGGCCAGCAGGCCGGCGTCGAGCAGCGCGCCGTGCAGTTCGCGCTGCGAGTTGTCCACTTCCAGCCGCTTGCACAGCGCGTCCAGGCTGTTGTGCTTGCCGGGGAAAAGCTCGCGTGCCAGCGTCAGGCTGTCGGTGATGCCGCCGGCATGTTCGGCCAGCCGCGGCAGGCCCAGGCGTTCGAGCTCGGCGTCGATGAAGCCCACGTCGAAGGCCGCGTTGTGGATCACGACGTCGGCCTCGCGCACGAACTCCAGCAGCTCGTGGGCGACGGCGTCGAACAGCGGCTTGTCGGCCAGGAAGTCGTCGGTGATGCCGTGCACGCGAACGGCGTCGGGATGGCTGGGCCGCTGCGGATTCACATAGTGATGCAGGCGGCGCCCGGTGGGCCGCCGGTCGATCATCTCGATGCAGCCGATCTCGATCAGCCGGTCGCCTTCGGCCACCTTCAGGCCGGTGGTTTCGGTGTCCAGGAAAACTTGTCGCATGGCGCCTATCGTAGCGACGCCGCGGCGCGTCCGCACCACCACCACAGCAGCGCGCCGGCGGCGATCATGGGCAGGCACAGCCATTGCCCCATGCTCATGCCCAGCGCCAGCAAGCCCAGGAAGCTGTCGGGTTCGCGGAAATATTCGGCCACGAAGCGCAGCACGCCGTAACCGAAGACGAAGGCCGCCGCCACCTGCCCTTGCGCGCGTTCACGCTGGCCGTACCACCACAGCAGTGCGAAGAGCAGCAGCCCTTCCAGCGCAAACTGGTACAGCTGCGAAGGGTGGCGCGGCAGGTTGCTGCCGCTTTGCGGAAAGATCATCGCCCAGGGCAGTGTCGGGTCGGCAGCGCGGCCCCACAGTTCGCCGTTGATGAAGTTGCCGATGCGCCCGGCCGCCAGTCCGGTGGGCACGCAGGGCGCCACCACGTCCATCACCTGCAGGAAGGGCCGCTGGCGCGAGCGCGCAAACCATGCCATGGCCGCGATCACGCCCAGCAGCCCGCCATGGAAGGACATGCCGCCCTTCCACACCATCAAGATCTGCAGTGGGTCGGCCAGGTACTCGCCCGGCTTGTAGAAGAGCGCGTAGCCGATGCGTCCGCCCACCACCACCCCGAGCACGCCCAGGAACAGCATGTCCTCCACGTCGCGCCGCGTCCAGCCCGCAGCGGCGAAGTGGGGCCGTTGCACCCGGCGCATGGCCAGGAACAGGAACAGGCCGAAGGCGGCCAGGTAGGTCAGGCCGTACCAGTGGACCTGCAGCGGTCCGAGCGACAAGGCGACGGGGTCGAACTGGGGATGAACGAGCATCGATGGGGCTCCTTTGCCAGCCGCCGATTGTCCATGCCGGGTGCGCCTGCTGGTTGTCCGTGCCGGGTGTCCGTGCCGGGTGTGGCGGCTCGATACACTTCTGAACAAGACCCGAACCACCGCCCCGGAGGCCGCTCATGAGTTTCAACCGCCGTTCCAAGAACATCACCGAAGGCGTGGCACGCGCGCCCAACCGGTCCATGTACTACGCCATGGGCTACCAGGAAACCGACTTCGGCAAGCCGATGATCGGCATTGCCAACGGCCACAGCACCATCACGCCCTGCAATTCGGGCTTGCAGCGGCTGGCCGACGCGGCCAACGAAGAACTGAAGGCCTGCGGCGCCAACCCGCAGGTCTTCGGCACGCCCACCATCAGCGACGGCATGGCCATGGGCACCGAGGGCATGAAGTACAGCCTGGTCTCGCGCGAGGTCATCGCCGACTGCGTGGAAACCTGCGTTGGCGGCCAGTGGATGGACGGCGTGCTGGTCATCGGCGGCTGCGACAAGAACATGCCCGGCGGCATGATGGGCATGCTGCGCGCCAACGTGCCCGCGGTCTACGTCTACGGCGGCACCATCCTGCCCGGCCGCTACAAGGGCCAGGACCTGAATATCGTCAGCGTCTTCGAGGCGGTGGGCCAGTTCAGTGCCGGCAAGATGAGCGAGGAGGACTTCTGCCAGATCGAGCGCCTCGCCATCCCCGGCAGCGGTTCGTGCGGGGGTATGTACACCGCCAACACCATGAGTTCCGCCTTCGAGGCGCTGGGCATGAGCCTGCCCTTTGCCAGCACCATGGCCAATGTGGAGGACCCGATCGTCGAACACACGCGGCAGGCCGCGCGCGCGCTGGTGGAAGCGGTGAAGGCCGACCTGAAACCGCGCGACATCGTCACCCGCGAAAGCATCGAAAACGCCGTGGCGGTGATCATGGCCATTGGCGGCAGCACCAACGCCGTGCTGCACTTCCTGGCCATTGCGCATGCGGCCGAGGTGCCGTGGTCCATCGACGACTTCGAGCGTGTGCGCCAGCGCACGCCGGTGCTGTGCGACCTGAAGCCCAGCGGCCGCTACCTGGCCATCGACCTGCACCGCGCCGGCGGCATTCCGGCGGTGATGAAGGTGC
>JAABPT010000472.1 GCA_011391855.1 Burkholderiales bacterium | reverse complement strand
GTTGCGCTTGTTGCGCAGGCTCTCTGCGGCAAAGACCGCCTGCAGCAGCTTGGGCAATGCCAGCGCGCCCGCAGCGCCTGGCGCGGGTGTGCGCTGCACGGTGGCGACACGCTTTTCGAGCTTGAGGCTGTCGACCACCGGCTGCAGGCTGTCGGACTGTTCATAGACGGTGTTCGTGAACTGCTCGGCCACCTCGGCCCAGCGGCGCTGTGCCAGCGTCTTGCGCACCTCGGCTTCGATCTCGGCACGAACGGCCTCGAACGACTTCTTCTCGCCGCCGCGCTGGTCGGTGAGCGTGATGATGTGAAAGCCGAAATCACTTTCGATGACGTTGCTGATCTCGCCGCGCTTCATCGCGAAGACGGCATCCTCGAAAGGCTTGACCATGGCGCCGCGGCCGAAGAAGTCGAGGTCGCCGCCGCGCTCGGCCGAACCCGGGTCCTGCGAGTTCTTGCGCGCCACCTCGGCAAACGAGGCCGGGTTCTTGCGCACCTCGGCCAGCAGGCTCTCGGCACGTTCGCGCGCCTGCTTGCGCTCGGCAGCCGGTGCGTCCTGCGGGGCATTGATCAGGATGTGGCTGGCGCGCCGCGCCTCGGCCACCGTGTAGCGGCTGGCGTTCTCGGCGTAGTAGGTGCGCAGGTCTTCCTCGGGCACCAAGGTGGCCTTGGCCAGCGGCTCCAGGTCGAGCACCACGTATTCGATCTGGGCCTGCTCCGGCGCCTGGAACTGGGTCTCGTTGGCCTTGTAGAAAGCCTCGATCTCGACGTCGCTGGGGCTCACTCGGTCGCGGTAGGCCGCGGGGTCGAAGCGTTGCAGTTGCACCTCCCGACGCTGCATCAGCGGGTCGATGGCGGCTGCCGCCACGCTGGCCGGCGCCAGCGGTGTCTGCGAGATGCCGGCCAGCACCTGCTGCATGGCGAAGTCCTGCCGCAGGCGCTGGTCGAACATCTCCGGCGTCATGCCCTGGGCAGCGAGCAGGTCGCGGTTGATCTTGCCGTCGGGCCCGCGCAGGCCGGCAAACTGCGGGTCGCTGTCGAACAGCATGGCCATGCGCGGCACGCTGGGAAAGAGTTGCAGCTTGTTGGCCGCCGCCAGCAGCACGCGCTCGCGCACCATGCCGTCGAGCGTGTCGCGCCGCGCCTGCGGCGAATCGAGCCACTGGGCTTCGATGTCCGGCGACTGGCGGCGCACGCGCTCGACGTTGCGCGCATGCGCGGCCTCCCACTCGGCGCGTGTGATCGCCACGCCGTCGACCTTGGCCACGGTCTCGTTGCCGGCTTCGGTGAACCTCGAGTAGCCCTGCACCCCGAAGAAGACGAACGAAGGAACGATCAGCAGCAGCAGGAAGCCGAGTACCAGCCGGGTGTGATTGCGGACGAAGTCGAACATGGATGGAAACCTCGGGGTACGGGCTCGGGCCGACGCGCGACCTGGCGCAACCTCAGACAGAGGGCAGACCAAGTCCGCCCAGGTGCGCTACGCGCCGGAAGGCCCGCCGCGCGGGCACGTGTGGCCGCCCGCTGGGAAAACGCAGGATTCTAGCCGAGGTGGTGGGTGCTGACGGGTTCGAACCGCCGACCTACGCCTTGTAAGGGCGCCGCTCTACCGGCTGAGCTAAGCACCCGGTATGCAGGCGCTCAGAGCGCGTCGCGCAAGCCCTTGCCGGGGCGGAACTTCGGAACCTTGGCGGCCTTGATCTTGATCGCGGCGCCGGTGCGCGGGTTGCGTCCGGTACGAGCGGCGCGCTTGGGTGCGGTGAAGGTGCCGAAACCGGTGATGGTGACGTTGCCGCCCTTCTTGAGCGTGGTCTTGACCGCGCCGATCACCGCCTCCAGCGAACGCGACGCGGCGGCCTTGGAGATATCGGCCTGCTTGGCGATGTGCTCGATCAGTTCACTCTTGTTCACGTCGCGATCCCCTCGGTAGGTGTCTCGAATTCGATGTCAGGCCGCCCGCTGGCCGCCCGCAAGTAACAGGGCAGACAAGGGGAAAACATTACATCCCCCTGACTTCGGCAGTGTCAAGCCGCAACGGGGATTCTAGGCACAAGTCCCCCGCATCCGAGGGTGTTCGAAGTCGCAAACGGCAGCGTGATTTCACGCTTGACAAGCGCTGCCGCGCTGCCTAGCCCGGGCCGCGGTTGGCGGCAGGGCGAATCGCATCCGGCCGTGGCCCTCTTCAGCCCGGCCGCGACGGGCGCCACGGGTCGCGCACCACGAGCGCCACGCCCGCTGCGGTGAGCGCCAGCCCGCCGAGCACCAGTACGCTGAGCGTCTCGCCGAAAAGCAGCCAGGCCAGCACCGCCGTGCAGGGCGGCACCAGGTACATCAGGCTCGTCACTGCTGTGGCGGCACCGCGCTGGATCAGCAGGTACAGCAGCGAACTGCCGCCCAGGGTGAGCACAAGCACCGACCAGGCCATGGCGCCGACCAGTTCGGGGTGCAGCTCGAAGGCCTCGGTCTCGAGCCAGGCCAGCGGCGCGGTGACGGCAAACGCTGCGAGCAGCTGCACGGTGTTGGCGGTGCGCACGTCGCAGGGCTTCACCCAGCGCTTCTGGTACAGCGTGCCGGCGGTGATGCTGGCCAGCGCCACCACCGCCAGCGCCACGTTGTAGGCGCGCGCCTCGCCCAGGTGCAGCTTGTGCCAGACCACCAGCAGCAGCCCGGCCAGGCCGAGCACCAGCCCCAGCCACTGCCGGGTGCTGACGTGGTGGCGGTGGCCGCGGGCACTGATCCACAGCGCCGTGATCATGGGCTGCAGGCCGACGATGAGCGCAGCGAGTCCCGCACCCAGGCCGTCCTTCACCGCCGCCCACACACCGCCCAGGTAGCCGGCGTGCATGAGCACACCGGTCACGCCCAGGTGCAGCCACTGGGCGCGGCCCTGCGGCCACGCGGCACGGGCCCACAGGATCCACAGCAGGAAGGCCGCCACCGAGAAGGCATAGCGCAGCGTCAGGAAACCCATCGGCGGCGCGTGCGGCATGCCGAAGCGCGCCACCACGAAGCCGGTGCTCCAGATGAGCACGAAGACCACCGGCATGGCGTTGAGCAGCGCCGCCTGGCGGGCCGCGCCGGCGGCTTCGGCGCGGGCCACGTCGGTCATCGCGCCTTGGCCCGGATCTCGGGGATGGCCTTGCGCAGGTAGTACCCCATCGACCAAACCGTCAGCAGCGCCGCCAGGTACATGAGCCAGGTGCCCCAGAAGCGGGTGTCGACGAAGCCGAGCAGCCGGCCGTCGTAGAGCAGGAAGGGAATCGCCACCATCTGCGCCACCGTCTTGAGCTTGCCCAGCATGTGCACCGCCACGCTGCGCGAGGCACCGATGTGCGCCATCCACTCGCGCAGCGCCGAGATGGCGATCTCGCGCCCGATGATGATGAGCGCCACCAACGCGCCCACGCGGCCG
The DNA here is from genome assembly GCA_011391855.1 of Burkholderiales bacterium. Lineage (GTDB taxonomy): Bacteria > Pseudomonadota > Gammaproteobacteria > Burkholderiales > Burkholderiaceae_C > Rubrivivax. The sequence continues at coordinate 7,650 of JAABPT010000472.1, read as the reverse complement.
TGCTCCAGCAGCACCAGCAGCGAGGCACAGATCAGCATCTTGTCGGCCACCGGGTCGAGAAACGCGCCGAAGGCCGAGGTCTGGTTGAGCCTGCGCGCCAGCCAGCCGTCGAGCCAGTCGGTGGCCGCGAACAGCACGAACATGGCGGTGGCCACCAGGTTGCGCGTGGCCTCGTCCCAGGGCAGGTAGTACACCCCCACGATGAACGGGATCGCCGCGATGCGGGCCCAGGTCAGCAGTGTGGGAATGGTGAGGAACATGGCTCGATTGTGCCCAAGGCCGGCGCCGGACCGCGGGCGCCGAGGCGGACCTCAGCGGTCCAGCGTGGCCGGCATGAAGCGAAGATCGTCGTCGAACAGGAAGACCTCGACGAAGCGCCACGGCCGCGGCAGCTTCGACACGTCGCCATACGGCGCGGCGCGATGCACGGCGTCGATGGCCATCTGGATCGTCTTCTTCACCTCGCGCGGTTCGCGCACGACCAGGACCCTGCGCACGCTGCCGTCGGCATTGAGCTCGACCTCCAGCACGGGAATGGCCAGCAGGGGTTCGGGTGGCTTGCCCACGTAGCTGGTGTCGGGATGCGCAGCGACCAGGCGACGCGCGGCGTTCAGCTTGAGCTCGTCCCAGCTGCGCGATACCGGCGGCGGCGGCAGCTTCACGTAGCGCGGCGGACCGCCCGTGGGGGCAGCGGGCGGCGCCTGTGCGCCCGCTGCGGGGGACACCTGGGGCACGGGCGGCGGCACGCTGGCGCATCCTGCCAACGCCAGGGTCAGAAATACGGCCACCGCCTCCACGGCACGGCGCCGGGTTGGCCGCTGCGGCCTTCGAAGTGCCGGCTCGATGCCGTCAATGCAACGCACGGTAAATCTCCTCGGCCAGTTCCCTTGAAATGCCTTCCACGCTGGCCAGGTCGTCCACGCCCGCGCTGGCCACGCCGCGCAGGCCGCCGAAGCGCTGCAGCAGCCGTGCGCGCTTGCGTGGGCCCACGCCGGCGATGTCCTCCAGCCGGCTGCCGCCAGTGCGCACGCTGGCGCGGCGCGCGCGCATGCCGGTGATGGCGAAGCGGTGCGCTTCGTCGCGAATCTGCGCCACCAGCATCAGCGCCGCCGAGTCGTGGCCCAGCCGGACCTTTTCGCGGCCGTCGGCGAAAACCAGTTCCTCCAGGCCGACCTTGCGCCCTTCGCCCTTTTCCACGCCAACGATGAGCGAGAGGTCCAGGCCCAGCTCCTCGAACACCTCGCGCGCCATCGACACCTGGCCGCGGCCGCCGTCCACCAGCACCAGGTCGGGCAGGCGCGCCAGGCCGCGGCGCGGCTTTGCCGCGGCGGCCGGCTTGGCGCTGTCGCCGCCGGCGGCGTCTGCAACGGGCTCCACCTGGCCCGCAGCGTGCGGCAGCGCGTCCGACCGGCCCGCCGCCACGGCCTCGGCCAGCCGCGCATAACGCCGCGTCAGCACCTGGCGCATGGCGGCGTAGTCGTCGCCGCCGGTGATGCCCTCGATATTGAAGCGGCGGTATTGCGCGCTCTGCATCTGGTGGCCCTCGAAGACCACGCACGAAGCCTGCGTCGCTTCACCGGCGGTGTGGCTGATGTCGAAGCATTCGACGCGCAAGGTGGCGGGGTCGGCGATATCCACGTCCAGCGCCTCGATCAAGGCCCGCGTGCGCTGCTGCTGCGAACCCTCCTCGGCGAGCAGCCGCGCCAGCGACAGCTCGGCGCCCTTGGCCGCCATCTCCAGCCAGATGCGGCGCTGCTCGCGCGGTTGGTGCTGGGCGCGCACGCGCACGCCCGAGGCGGCACTCAGCGCCTCGACGAGTTCGGCGTTGACGGCGTGGCTGGTCACCAGTTGCGGCGGCACGGGCTGGCCGATGTAGTGCTGCACGATGAAGGCCTCGAGCACGGCCGCTTCGGGCGAGTGGCTCGCTTCGGGGCCGGCCAGGTCTTCCTCGAAGCGCTCATCGGCGGCGTCGGCGCTGATGGCCGCGCCTTCGTCGACATGGGTCGGGAAGTAGGCGCGGTCGCCCAGGTGCCGGCCGCCGCGCACCATGGCCAGGTTGACGCAGGCGCGGCCGCCGGCCACCTTGGCAGCGAGGATGTCGACGTCCTTGTCCAGCGCCGACAGGCTGCTCAACTCCACCGACTGCTGGTGCAGCACGCGCGACAGCGACCCGATGCGGTCGCGCAGTTCGGCTGCCTTCTCGAATTCCAGCGCCTCGGCCCAGGCCATCATCTGCGCCTGCAGGTCGTCGATCACGGCCTGCGTCTCGCCGAGCAGGAAACGTTCGGCGTCGCGCACGTCGCGCGCATAGTCGTCGCGGCTGACGAGGCCCACGCAGGGCCCGGTGCAGCGCTGGATCTGGTACAGCAGGCAGGGCCGCGAGCGGTGGTTGAAGACGGTGTCCTCGCAGGTGCGCAGCCGGAACACCTTCTGCATGAGCTGGATCGTCTGCTTCACCGCCCAGGCATTCGGGTAAGGGCCGAAATAGCGGTGCTTGCGGTCCACCGCGCCGCGGAAGTAGGACATGCGCGGAAACCTCGAAGCCGCCGGGGCCCCTGCCCCGTCGGTGCCGCTGCCCGGAGCGCCGTTGATCTTCAGGTAGGGGTAGCTCTTGTCGTCGCGAAACAGGATGTTGAAGCGCGGCGCCAGCGTCTTGATGAGGTTGTTCTCGAGCAGCAGCGCCTCGGCCTCGCTGCGCACCACCGTCGTTTCCAGGCGCGCGATGCGGCTGACCATGGAACCGATGCGCGTGCCGTCGTGGTCACGGTGCAGGTAGCTCGAGACACGCTTCTTCAGGTTGCGCGCCTTGCCCACGTAGAGCACCTGGCCGGCCGCGTCGAACCAGCGGTAGACGCCAGGCAGGCCGGGCAGCGCGGCCACCTCGGCCAGCAACCGCTCGCGCGCGGCGGCCTCAGCCGCGGGCTGTGCCTGCGCTGGTGGCACTGACTTTGACGGTTCGGCCGGCTCGCTCATCGGCCGCGATTCTGACCGCCTTCGATAATCCGGCCATGCCACCCCGGCAACCCCCGCCAGCGAGACAGTGGGACCTCTTCTGCCGCGTCGTCGACAACCTCGGCGACGTGGGCGTGTGCTGGCGCCTGGCGCGCGACCTGGCTACCCGCGGCGAACAGGTGCGCCTAATCATCGACGATGCCTCGGCGCTGGCCTGGATGGCGCCCGGCGGCGCTCCGGGCGTGCAGGTGCTGCCCTGGCCCGGGCCGGCCGCGCCGGGCGACGTGGTGATCGAGGCCTTCGGCTGCGACCCGCCGCCGGCCTTCGTCGACGCGATGGTGCGGCGCGCCCCGGCGCCGGTCTGGATCAACCTCGAATATCTCAGCGCCGAGGCCTACGTCGAACGGTCGCACGGTCTGCCTTCACCGCAGCGCAACGGGCTCGTGAAGTGGTTCTACTACCCGGGCTGCACGCCGCGCACTGGTGGCCTGCTGCGCGAACCGGGGCTGATGGACGAGCGTGCGGCCTTCGACGGCCCGGCCTGGTTGGCCGGGCGCGGCATTGCGGTGCAACCGGGCGAACGTGTGGTGAGCCTGTTCTGTTACGACAACCCTGCCGTTCCTGCGCTGCTGGGCGAGCTGGCACGCGAGCCCACGCTGCTGCTGCTGACACCGGGTCACGCCCAGCGGCAGGTCGCCGACGTTCCGCCCGGCGTGCGCACGGTGCGCCTGCCGTGGCTGACCCAGCCCGACTACGACCGCCTGCTGTGGGCCTGCGACCTCAATTTCGTGCGTGGCGAAGATTCGTTGGTGCGCGCCTTATGGGCCGGCGCCCCCTTCGTTTGGCAGGCCTACCCGCAACACGACGGTGCCCACGCCGCCAAGGTGCAGGCGCTGCTGGCGGCCATGGCGGCAGCCCCAGACGTGGCGGCACTGTGGCGGGCCTGGAATGGCCTGGGCTGGGCGGCAAGGGCTGACGCCCCTTCCGCCCTGCCCGCCCTGCCCGCCCTGCCCGCCCTGCGCCCCTGGCGCGACGCCCTCGGCGCTTGGCGCCAGGGCCTGCTCGAACAGTCCGATCTGTGCACCGCGCTTCTGGCCTTCACCCTGGGGAAAGCCCGCGGTTCCTGCTAGAATTGCGGGCTTTGCGCGAAACGCGCCCACCCGCTGCGAAGGCGCCGAAACAGGCCCGCGGTGGAACCCCACATTCACGGATCCAGACATGAAACTCGCTCAGGAAATTCGCGCCGGCAACGTCATCATGCAGGGCAAGGACCCCATGGTCGTGCTCAAGACGGAATACAGCCGTGGCGGCCGTGGTGCCGCCACGGTGCGCATGAAGATGAAGAGCCTGCTCAGCGGCTTCGGCGCCGAGACGGTGTTCAAGGCCGACGACAAGATGGACCAGATCGTGCTCGACAAGAAGGAGTGCACCTACTCCTACTTCGCCGACCCGATGTACGCCTTCATGGACCACGAATACAACCAGTTCGAGGTCGAGGCCGAGAACATGGGCGACGCCATCAACTATCTGGAAGACAACATGCCCGTCGAGGTGGTGTTCTACGACGGCAAGGCGATCTCGGTCGAATTGCCCACCACCGTGGTGCGCGAGATCATCACCGAGCCCGCCGTCAAGGGCGACACCTCAGGCAAGGTCATGAAGCCGGCCAAGCTGGTGGGCACCGGCTTCGAGATCGCCGTGCCGCTGTTCGTGGAAAACGGCGACAAGATCGAGATCGACACCCGCACGCACGAGTACAAGAAGCGCGTCTGACGCGCTGCGGCACCCAGTACGGCGGCGGCCGCACTCGCTGCAACCCACCAGCGGGGCACCTTCGGGTGCCCTTCTTGCTTGTGCTGCAGGCATGATCGCTGCTTCGACCCCCTGCCCCATGGCCTTCGACTTCGACGCCGCCGTCGGCGCGCCCTTTCGCATGCAGCCCGGCCTGCGCCGGCTGGCCGCGGGCTGCGCGCAGCTCACGCCGCTGGCACCGGGCTCCCGCCACCAGCGCGAGAAGCTGGCGGTGCTCTCGGCGTTCTGGCCGCAGGCGCTGCTGGCGGTGCCGGGTTTCGACGCCGCGCCGGCACTGGCCGCACTTTGCCGGCACGTCGCGGCCGAGCATCCGCGGGCGTGGACCTGGAACGGCGAACGCGCCGTGGCGCTGCGGCTCGGCACCGCCGTGCGTGCGGACGGCCAGGTCGAACAGACCGAACCCGGCCGCTTCGGCCTGGGCGACGAGGTCGCGCGCTGCCTGCACGGCCTGCCGACCGCCTGGCGCCTGCCCGGCCTGCTGAGCCTGGCCTTCGCAGAGGACTTCGCTGTGGTGGACGGCCGCGACGGCACCATCCCATGGCTGGCCGTGGCCCTGCCCAGCCACTGGGCACCCGAGGACAAGGTCGGCCGCCACTTCGCGGCCATCCACGCCCCGGTGGCCGACAGCGAACTGCTGCGCAAGGCCGGCGATTCCCTGATGCGCCTGGTCAGCGGCACCGAGCACTGGGAACGCTTCGTCTGGAACGTCACCGACCAGCCGCGGCTGCAAGCCCACCCGGCGCGCGTGGACCGCCAGCGCTGGGGGCACACCGCCGTGGCCGACGCCTGGTGGCGCACCGAACGGCAGACTTTCTTGCCGGTGCCCGAAGTCACGCAGGCGGTGTTCACGATCCACGTCGAGGTGCAGCGCCTGGCCGAGGCCATCGATACGCCGGCGCGCGCCGCCGCGCTGCACGCCGCGGTGGCGTCCATGAGTGACGCCGTGCTGGCCTATCGCGGCCTGAGCGCCGTGCGCGAGCCGCTGCTGGCCTGGCTGGCGGCGCGCCGGTGAAGACGCAGCCCATCACACCGGCGCACATCGAATTCGGCGCCAGCGTGGACGAACCACCGCGAGCCCCCGATTTCGACGACCTCTACCACCCGACGGTCGGCGCGGCGGCGCAGGCGCAGCATGTCTTCCTGAACGGCAACGGCCTGCCGACACGCTGGGCCGGCCGCCCGCGCTTCACGATTCTGGAAACCGGCTTCGGCCTGGGCAACAACTTCCTCGCCACCTGGGACGCCTGGCGGCGCGACCCGGCGCGCTGCGAGCGGCTGTTCTTCGTCTCGATCGAACGCCATCCACCGCGGCGCGACGACCTGGCACGCGCGCATGCCGCGTCACCCTGGCCCGATCTGGCCAACCAACTGCTGCGGGCGTGGCCGCCGCTGGTGCCCAACTTGCACCCGCTCGACTTCGAGGGCGGCCGCGTGCAACTGCTGCTGGCACTGGGCGACGTGAACCGGCTGCTGCCGGCGCTGCAAGTGGCGGCCGACGCCTTCTACCTGGACGGCTTCGCGCCGGCACGAAATCCGGACATGTGGCAGCCGCGGCTGTTGCGCACGCTGGGCCGCAAGGCCGCCCCCGATGCCACCGCCGCCACCTGGAGCGTGGCGCGCGAGGTGCGGGCTTCACTCGCGACCGCAGGTTTCCAGGTGCAGCGCACCAGTGGCATTGGCGGCAAGCGCGAGATCACCGTGGCGCGTTATGCCCCTCGCTTCACGCCACGCGGACCGGGGCCGGAGCGGGCCCGCGATGCCCGCTCCGCCGTCGTCGTGGGGGCCGGCCTGGCCGGTGCGGCGGCGGCACAGGCGCTGGCCCGGCTGGGCCTGCCCGTCACCGTCTTCGACCGCCGCAGCGCCCCGGCATGCGAGACCTCGGGCAACCCGGCCGGGCTGTTTCACGGCACCGTCAACCCCGACGACGGCAGCTACGCGCGGCTGTTCCGCGCTGCCGCACTGGTGGCGCGGCGCGATTACGGCGCCGCCATCGCCTGCGGCGTGCCCGGTGCATCCGATGGGCTGTTACGACTGGAGCTGCGCGAAGGCGGTCTCGCAGACATGCGGGCCCTGCTGCTGAAGCTGGGATTGCCCGCCGACTATGTTCAGGCCCTGTCACCCGCCGCAACCTCGCAGCATGCGGGTGTGGCCCTGGACACCCCGGCCTGGTTCTACCCCGGCGGCGGCTGGATCGCGCCGCCGGACTGGGTGCGGCACGCCCTGGCGACGCCGGGAATTCGCTTCGTCGGCAGCGCGACCGTGGCCACCCTGGAGCGCGACGGGCACGACTGGCGGCTGCGCGACGCCGGTGGCCATGCGGTGGCGCAGGCGCCCATCGTCGTTCTCGCGCAGGGCGCGGGTGCGGCCCGACTGCTCGCACCCTTGGGCGGTCCGGCGTGGCCGCTGGAACACAGCCGCGGTCAGGTCACGGCATTCGGCGCCGACGCGCCCCTGCGAATGCCGCTGGCCGGCGACGGCTATGCGCTGCCACTGCCCGGGGGCCGCCTGCTGTGCGGCGCCACGCAGGTGGCGGCCGAGCCCGACGGCGACGACATGCCGCGCGAGGCCGACCACCACTTCAACCTGCAACGCCTGCAGCGCCTGACCGGCCTGTCACTGCCGGCGAACCTGGCCTCGTGCCAGGGCCGCGTCGGCTGGCGGCTGCACGCCGACGACCGCCTGCCGATCGCCGGCGCCGTGCCGTTGCCCATTGCGGCCATGGGGCCGGGCCAACGGCTCGACCAGGCGCGGCTGTTGCCGCGGCACGATGGCTTGTTCGTCCTCACGGCCCTCGGCGCGCGGGGCCTGACGCTGGCACCCCTGCTGGGCCGCCTGGTGGCCGCGCAGGCTGCCGGCACGCCCTGGCCGTTGGAACAGGACCTGGCC